>CP144858.1:0-9044 GCA_036689555.1 Candidatus Stammera capleta | reverse complement strand
TTAATTAAAATTTTTATTTCATATTTTTATTGAATGGGGGATTTTTTTTCAAAAAAAAAAAATTTTTATTTAGTTGAATTTTTATATGTTTTTATTTTTATTTATAGTTTTTTTTAATAAATTTATTTTTTTTTTTATAAAATATTTAAAAAAAAAATGGTAATTTTATTAGTTTTTTATTTTTTTTTTCTAGTTTATATTAACTTCGAATCTTACTTCTGAACTAAAGTTTTAATAAATAATATATATTTAATTAAAAATATATTAAATTAAATATCTTAAAAAATAAATTTAAAAAAAAGAGAAATAAAAAATTAAAATTTAAATAAAAATAATTCCGTCTTATAAGAGACTAATATTTTTTTTTTCAATAAATATTTTTTTAATAAAAAATTTATTTTTTTAAAAAAAATATCTTTGTTTATATTTTTGACATTTTCAACTTGAGTTGAAGAATTAATCATTCCTAAAAATTCTTTTTTAGATAAAAAAATATCTCATAATTTACTCATATAAATATATAAATATTTTCTATTTCTAAAAAAAAATTTAATTTCTTTTTCATATTTTATGTTTCTATATTTTCTACTATAAGAAGAATTTATTGATTCTAATATATTCTCATATTCATTCAAAAAAATATTTTTTTTATAATTTCTATTATTTTGTAATATACAGAATAAACCTCTGTTATTTATTTTTTTATTTATTCATTTAAGAATTATTTTTCTGTTCATTCATTGATAAGATTGAGCAAATATAAATATATCTATATTAGGTAAAATTTTTATTTTTTCTTCAGCTGAACCTTTTATTCAATTTACAAAAGGAAATTTTTTTTTACCTAATTTAATCATTTCACTAGAAATATCTATAGCATAAAAACTATTATTTCTTCCTAAAATATCTATTAACTTTTCTAATACTATTCCTGTACCAGAACCAATATCTAAAATATTTAATTTATCTTTATTATTTTTTTTTTTTCAATTAAATATTTCTTGTAAAAATTCTATAGGATATCTAGGTCTATATAAATCATATTTTTTTGCTAATTTATCAAATTTTTCTATTTTACTTATTGACATATTTTTTTAATAATAAATTTATAATACCTTTATGTAAAATAATTTCTTTCATTTGTTTATTTAAAAATGGTATTTTATAAATATTTTCAAATATTTTAATTTCTCTTTTCTTAAAATTTAAATACATAAAATCATTATCTTTTATGTTTTTGATATTTAATTCTAATAATATTAATCCTAAATTTCATGAATTTCTAAAAAATATTCTACCAAAATATGGAGAAATAATTATTTTTATACCACTATATATTAGTGCATTAACAGCTTGTTCTCTAGAACTACCTATACCAAAAATACCATTTGATATTATTACTTGAAAAGAATTTATTTTTTTACTTAAATCAGGATATTTATTTTTAAATAAAAATTTAGATAATTTTTTGTTATTTGTAGACATATGTTTATATTTAGCAGGTAAAATATCATCTGTAGATATTAAAGGGGCATCAATATATTTTATATATAATTTCTTTTTATTATTCATATAAATCTCTTGTTGAAGGTATTTTACCTAAACAGGCAGTATAAATAGCTACTAATGGAGAAGATATATATATCTTACAGTTTGAATTACCCATTCTTCCCTGAAAATTTCTATTCATAGTAGTCATAACTTTATCTTTATCAGCTGGTATAGATCCTTGAGTACCAACACAAGGTCCACAACTAGGAGGAGAAATAATTACTCCGGCTTTTATCATAATATTAATATATTTTTTTTTAATAGATTTTAAGTATATATTTTTTGATCCTGGAGATACTATACATAAAATTTTTTTATGGATTTTCTTTTTCTTTAATACAATAGATATTTCTTTCATATCTTCTAGAGAACTATTGGAACAACTTCCTATAAATACATAATTTATTTTTATACCAGATACATTATTTAAATTTGTAATATTATTAGTATAATGAGGAATAGATATTTGAGGTTGAATTTTATCTATATTAATAAAAATATTATTATTACTATTATTTTTAGTTGTATGTTTTAATTTAAAAGGTATATTTTTGTTTTTAGGTAAAAATATACATTTAGCTCCTAATTCTACTGCCATATTTGATATTGTAATAGAAGAATCTATAGATAAATTTTTAATTCATTTTCCATTTATTTCTATAGATTTATAAAGAAATTTTTTTTGTCCATATTTTTTTAATATATATAGAATAACATCTTTACTTTTTATTATAGATTTTGGATTTCCTAATATATGAATATTGATAGTATCTGGAACTTTAATTCATATTTTTCCTGTTATCATAGCATATACTATATCTGATAATCCCATACCTAAAGATAAGGATTGTACTACTCCTCCTGTACATGTATGTGAGTCTGATCCTAAAATTATACTATTAGGGGTAAATATTTTTTTTTCTAAAGCTAGTATATGGCTTATTCCTTCTCCTCGATTATATATATTAGCTTTAATTTTAAAAGCAAATTTAATTGCTTTTTTAATTTGTGAAGATATTTTTTTATTTATAGATAAAACTGAATGGTCAAAAAAAAAACTAATTTTTTTATTATTAAAAACTTTTTTAAAATTATATTTTTTAAATAAATCAGCAATTGTATGAGAATTTCCATCTTGTATATAAATATGATCTATACTTACTTTAATAAATTCACCTACATTAATTTTTTTTTTTTTACTATGTAGTTTAATTATTTTTTTTACTAAAGTATCATTATTTATTTTTTTTTTTCATAATATTTTTTTTTAGTTTTTTTATATAAATAAAATAATTCTTTTACGTTTATTTGTTTCATTTTTTTTTCTGATCTTTTTTTGATTAATTTTAAACATTCAGTTAATATTTTATTATTTATTTTTTTAATTCCTTTCTTATTTAAGAAATATTTGATTGTACTTTTTCCTGAATGTTTACCTATAATAAATTTTCTTTTAGTATTTATTATTTTGGGATCAAAAGGTTCAAAAGTAGTGTAATTATTTATTAATCCATTAACATGTATTCCAGATTCATGTTTAAATATGTTTGATCCTATAATAGGGGATCATGGATATATTTTACTGTTAGTGTATTTTGCTATTTTTTTAGATATATAAATTAATTTTTTTGTATTTATATTTATATCTATTTTATAGATGTGTTTTAAAATCATTACTAATTGGGACATATCTGGCATACCTGCTCTTTCGCCTATTCCATTTATACAAACATGAAAATATTTTGCTCTGTTTTTTAGTCCAGCTATAGTATTTGCTACTGCTAATCCAAAATCATTATGACAATGACATTGTAAATCTATTGTAGATATATTTTTTATTTCTTTAATTTTTTTTCCATATTCTTCATAGTCTAAAATACCTATAGTATCTGATAAACGTAATCTATCAGCTCCGGCTTTTTCCACTGCTAGAGTGTATTCTTTTAGGGTATTAATATTAGTTCTTCCTATATCTTCTGCACTTACTGATACAAATAAATCTTTATCTTTACAAAATTTAATTAAATAATCTACTGTTTTTATTAGTCAATTTTTGCTTTTATTTATACTATATTTTAGGTGTATTTTTGATGTTGGTAATCCTATGTGGATGTGTTTAAATCCTAATAATATACTGTATTTGATGTCTTCTAGTACACCTCTATTTCATCCTATTATATTAACTTCATTTTTTCTTTCTAACATATATTTTATTGCATCTACTTCTTCACCTTTCATAATTGGTATTCCTGATTCTATTCATTTAACACCTATATCTATTAGTAAATTAAAAATTTTTATTTTTGTTTTTTTATTAAAAACTATTCCCGGTGATTGTTCACCATCTCTTAAAGTAGTATCTTCTAGAATTATATTTTTATTAATTTTATACATATATTTTATTTATTTTTATTTTTAGGTTTAGGTATATTTAATTTTTCTCTTAAAGTTCCTTGTTTATATTTTTTTTTATATATACCTAAATTTTGTAATCTTGGTATTATATTAGATATAAATTCTTCCAAGAATTCTGGTAATACTGGTGGTAATATATTAAATCCATCACATGCTTTGTTTTTAAATCAATCATATATTGTTTTTGATATATCATCATATGATCCAATTAAATTTAAATGTCCTCTAGATACAATAATTTTTTTATAAAGTTCTTTAATAGATAAATTATTTTTGTTTGCTATATATTCAATAATTTTTTTTCTACTTTGATTTGAGTTTGATTTTACATTTATAGGTGGAAGTGATTTATTTTTATTTAAATTATTTACATCAATAGTTTCCCCTAATAAATTTTCTAGCATATTTATTCCAAATTTTTCTGGTATAAAATTTTGTAAGTAATTAAATTTTTCTAATGCTTCTTTTTTATTTTTTCCTATATAAAAGCTTAATCCTGGCATTATTAGAATATCACTAAAATTTCTTTTATATTTTTTAATTTTATTTTTTATATCTTTATAAAATTTTTGTGCTGATACTATATCTGGTTGAGCGGTAAAAATTATTTCAGCAGCTCTAGCAGCTAATTCTTTACCTGGAATTGATGAACCTGCTTGTACTATTATTGGATGTCCTTGTGGTGATCTAGAAATATTTAATACAGAATTAAATATTTTATGATATTTACCATTATAGTTAATTTTATAAAATTTATTTTTATCATAAAATATGTTTTCTTCATATTTTTTAATAAAAGCTTTATCATCTCAACTATCTCATAATTTAGTAACTATTTTTCAACATTCTTTAGCTTTTATATATCTTTTATCGTGATTTAAATGTTTTTTATAACCGAAGTTTCCTGCTGCATTAATTTTTGAAGATGTTACTATATTTCAACCTGCTCTACCATTACTTATATGATCTAAAGAAGAATATTCTCTAGCTATATTATATGGATGTTTATAAGTAGTTGATGAAGTACCTATTAAACCTATATTTTTAGTTTTAGATGCTAAACTAGATAATAGACTTATAGGTTCAAAAAATGTAGTTCTACTACAGTATCCTTGTCCTTTATCATCCTCAAATATTGATGGTGTATCTGCAAGAAATATAAAATCTATTAGTCCTTGTTCTGCTATTTTAGATAAATAAAAATATTTTTTTATATCTTGTATTTTTTCTTCTAATTTTTTTTTTTTATATTTTCAAGAACATGGATGATGTCCATATTGATAAGTTATGTATGCTCCTATAATAATTTTTTTCATATAATTTTATTTAAATTTATTTGTTACTTTAAGTATTTTATTTATGTTGGTACAATCTTTTTCTATTTCGTATGTTCTTTTAAATTTTAATATTTTTTGTGCTATTTTTTTCATTATTTTGTATGATGATCTAATCATATGATTAGAATATATTATTATATTAAAACCTCAATTATATAATTCATTATTTTTTATATAGTTATATGTTGTGGGTATACAAGCTAATGGGATATTAGGGTATTTTTTTTTATATAATTTACTAAAATTAATTATTTCTTTGTGTGTTTTTTTTTTACTGTGAATTAAAATTATATCTGCTCCAGCTTTAGTGGCTTTAAAAGATCTATTTAAAGTTTTATCAATAGATTTACCTAGAATTAAACCTTCCATTCTAGCTATAATAGAAAAATTTTTTTTGTATACATTATTTTTTCCTATTTTTATTTTTTCACAGAATTTTTCTATATTTTCTAGTTTTTGTTTTTTATTGGTTTTTAGTAATGAATTTCTTTTTATTCCTTTTTTATCTTCTATTACTATAGAATTTATATTTGCTTGTTGTATTATTTTTATATAATGTTTAAAGTATTCTGAATTTTTTCCTGAGTCTGCATCCATTATTATAGGTAAGTTAGTTACAGATCTTATATCGATAATATTTTTAATTCTTTCTCTTATATCTAATATTTCGTTATCAGGTAAACCTTTACACATTGAATCTGCTAATGAACTAGATCATATTCCGTCAAATTTATATATTTTTTTGTTAATTGGATTGGTATAAAAAGAGTTGTTTATTATTATTGCACATAAGGGATTATGTGCTTCTAAAAAAATTAATTTTTTTTTTTTTTGAATAAGTTTTTTTATCATATATAAAATATGTTAATATTAATATTTTATATATTATTTGATTTTTTTTTTTTTTTCATTTTATAAAATGTACATAAAAATATTTTTTTTTTTCAAAATATATACTTATATTTATATATGTAAATTTTATTATATAGAATATAACCCCCCGTATTAAATTAGTGATATTTAGTAGAGTTATATATACGGGGGATATGTAGTATGTATATTCAAATTATAAGTAAATTTATTAAACTAAAACCCTTGATCTATTTTAATTTAATAAAAATTTAAATACACATAACAATATTATATAACAATAATTTATAAAATGTAATTTTTTTTTACTTATTAAGTAAAATTATTTATTTTATTTTTTTAATATAATTATTTATTGTGTAAGTAATTTGAAAAAATAATGATATAAATGCTAAAAATAAATATACATAAAATATAGAAAAATTATTTAAAAAAAAAACTGATAAAAAAGAGAATAATATTTTAGCTAAACTAGATATAGAATTACGTATAATAGTTAATTTTCCTAAATCAAAATATGAACAATATGTATTTATTTTAATTTGCATACAAATTATATGTCCAGATAATAAACCAAAACATATAGAGTTTACAAAAATTAAAATAAAAAAATTTTTTGTTAAGCTAAGTATAAATAAAAGTATAGAACATATTAAAAAGGTATATTTTTCAATGAATTTTTTAGAAATTATATCTTTATATAATAAAAGTCCTATAATAGATGAAAAAAAAGCGCAAAAGAAATTTAATATTGAATATGTATAATGAGATTTATAGTTTATTGTTGTTGTTAAAAAAGGTAAAATTGTACTTAAATATTGGTATATACCACTTGATGGTATAGAAAAAAATAAAACTTTTAATATTTTTTTATTTTTAAATATATCTTGAATTCATTTTCAACTTATTTTAGTACTTTCTTTTTTTTTTATTCTTTCTTTTTCTTTTATTATTAAATATTTTTTACTATTTTTTGATATTTTAAATGCTAATATACAGTTAATTAAATAAAAAATATTAATTATTATAAATCCATATATAGTTATGTTATTTAGTATAAATAAATTTCCTAAAAAATTTCCTAAAGTTTGAAATATTTGTGTTATAGAGAAAGATATTTGAATTATTTTATTTCCTATATTTTGTTTAAATAATAATTTTATAATTTTATTTGAATTTGTTTTGTTTATTGTTCTTGTAGTTGAATATATCATTTGTAAAATAAATATTAATGATAAGCATCAATAAATACTTATTTTTAAAAAAAAAACTAAAAATATATTTAATGATATTATTAAAAATATAATATTATTTAAATAATATTGTCTTATTGGGTTTATGGAATCAACTATAAAAATAAGTGTTATAGCTGAAATAAACATAGGAAAATAATTTGCAAATGTAATTAAGCTGACTGCTAAAGAACTGTTAGTATAGTTATATATTAATCATATTAGGATAGTGTTTTCTATACTTTCTGCTAAAGATATTAATATAACTGTTAATTGGTATTGAATTTGTTTGCTTTTTCAAAACATTTATTTATTGTAAATAATTTTGTTAATCAGTTTTTTATTTAAATGAGCTTATTATATCATAAGTATAAAATTAGTTTTAATATTTTTTAAAATAAATATTTAATTTTAATATTAAAAATATTATAATGGTATGTAAGATTATTTTATTAAATATAAATTATATGTTTTTTTAATAAAAGTTTTTTAGAATTTTAATAGTGTTAAAAGTTATTTAATAACGTTTAATTTAAATTATTTATTGGTTTTAATATTTTATCATGAAACTCTTTTATTTGAATTAATGATATTTGGTAGAGTTATTAAGAAATATTGAGTCATTTTATTAAGTTTTAATAAAATGTTGATAAAATTTAAATCCTTGATCTACCATAAGTGTATAAAATTGAATATTATAAGAGAAAAAAATCAAAAAAAGATACATAGAAGGTATAATCCTAAATTATTGTGTCGTGTCCCTAAAGGGATAGTTTCAAAATTAGTTTCTAAAGTTAAAGATTACGATTGACATCATAGTTATGATTTGATAAATTTACGTCGTGATTTGAGGATTCGTATTCATGCTAGATCTGAACTGTGTGAAACTTTAAATGTTTTATCTTCTGCTTTAATAGTATATTGTAATTTAAATTTATATAGTGAATATTTGTTTGAGATAAAAGTTCCTTTTGAAGTTATAGCATATTCTATTAATATGCTTCATATATATGATAATGGAAGAAAATCTTATGATCCTCCTTTACATGCTTTAAGAGTTTTAGAAAAATTAAAATATTTAATTGTTTTAAGAGCTAAAAATCCTGATACAGGACATTATAAACCGTTACGTATTTGGTTAACTAAAAAATTTTTTATTTCTAGAGGTATTACTATTAAAAAATTAAGATTTTTTTTATATAAATATGAAGGTTGGATTATACGTAATAATTTAACTAATAATTTTTTATATTTTAGAAATAAACATTTATTAAAGATGAGAGTAATAGGTATTGATTTAGTTAAATATCCTTCTTTAAGAAATTTACTAATTAAGATTAAGAAAAATATTTTAGGTGAAAAATTTATCAATCATATTAATAATAATATTAAATTTTATTCTTCTAAATTAAATAGAAATAATATTTTTGTTAAAAATAGTTTTAGTAGTAGAAAAAATATTTTAAAGAATAAGAAATCTAATTTTTGATATTGTAAATTTGTTAATTGGAGTTATACAAAAATGCCTTTTCAGGTTTTATTACTTGAAAATTCTTTGCGTAAAGAAAATCCAAAGTTAATATCTAATCCTGAGAAATACTATAAAACTTTATTAAAAAGAGGTCAGAGTCTTTCTTAA
>CP144857.1:0-6195 GCA_036689555.1 Candidatus Stammera capleta | reverse complement strand
CTAATTTAAAATTTTAATATTTAAATAATTAATAAATTTAAATAATAAATTTAATACTACACTCAATAATATACTTAAAACTAAACCTTTTATTTCTATATTTCTATAAATTATTTTGAAACCACTTACACCAAATATTATAACTGTAAATATTAATAAAATATTTTTAAAATCATTTAAATATAAATTAAAACTTAAAATTTCTAAACCAGAAGATAACATTATTCCATATATTAATAATGTTATACCTATAACTACTTGTATAGGTATTAATTTAATTAATATATGTATTTTACCTATAAAAGATAAAATTATAAAAAATATTGAAGTTATATAAACAATTAAATTACTATTAATATTATTTTTTTTTAAATTACTTTTTATTGACATTAATTTAATACTTTCATTATAAAATGAAGAAGGTATAGATCCAAAAAAACTTAGTAGCATATTTAAAATACCGTTTAAAAATATAGATTTAAATAAAATATTTTTTTTATTATTTTTTTTCTTAAAATAATTTTTTTCTGTAATTATTATAAAACTTATATATTCTATTAAAGATAAAAAAACTATAGGAAAAACTACTAAGGATACTTCTAAATTAAATTTAGGTAAATAAACTTTTGGTAAACAAAATCATGGTGCATTATATAATAATTGTAAATTTATTAAATTTAAGTATATAGATAAAGTGTAACCAAATATTATTCCAATAAATATTGGTACGAAAAGAAATTTATTTCAAAAAATAGAACTAAAAATTGTAACTAAAAAGGTAGATAGAAAAACTGAAAATAATTTAGAATTATTAATGTCTATTTTATTTATTAATGTAATAGATGAATCTAAACTCATTACCACAATTAACAATCCTATTATGTTAGGTGGAAAAATGTAATTTAATCAGAAAAAATCATATTTTTTAATTAAAAAACCTATTAATAAAAATACTAATCCATAAAAAAAAAAACTATTTAAAACATATTCATAGCCATATTTAAATATAAAATATAAACTTGGAGAAGTAAATATCATATTTGGTACTAAATATATAGGAAATTTACTTTTATATAAAAATATATAAATTATATTATTTATACTATTTAATAAAAATAACGTTGATGAATTTATTTGTAATATGGAAGATATTACAATAATTATTGTACTTACAGAAAATAAATTTTGTATACTTAACTTAAGTAAATATATTACTGGTAATCTATTTTTGTAATATCACATTACCACAATTAACAATCCTATTATGTTAGGTGGAAAAATGTAATTTAATCAGAAAAAATCATATTTTTTAATTAAAAAACCTATTAATAAAAATACTAATCCATAAAAAAAAAAACTATTTAAAACATATTCATAGCCATATTTAAATATAAAATATAAACTTGGAGAAGTAAATATCATATTTGGTACTAAATATATAGGAAATTTACTTTTATATAAAAATATATAAATTATATTATTTATACTATTTAATAAAAATAACGTTGATGAATTTATTTGTAATATGGAAGATATTACAATAATTATTGTACTTACAGAAAATAAATTTTGTATACTTAACTTAAGTAAATATATTACTGGTAATCTATTTTTGTAATATCACATTCTAAAATAAATAATAAAATTATTAACAATATTTATCTAAACTGTCTTAGTATAATATAAAATTTATTTTTTTACAATATTTTTCAAAAAAAAAATATATTATATTAATGTGTTTAAAATATGAAATACAAAAAAAAAAATACTTTATTAATTAATAAAAATATTTCTACTAAATTAAATATTAATTCTATAAGTGCTATTAATGATAAATCTATTGGTTATATTACTAGTATATTAGCATGTACATCTATGCCTCATTCTAATATAAAAAATACTTTTTTTAAAAGAAGTAATGGAAATATGTCTTTAAAAATTATAGCTGATCCAGAGTATGGTTTACCTTATGGATTAATACCTCGCATTATAATGATTTGATTATGTACTGAAGTTAAATTAAAAAAATCATCTAAATTATATTTAGGTAAAAATCAAAATGAGTTTATTAAAAAATTAGGTTTATCTCCTACTGGAGGAAAATATGGTTCTATTAATAGAGTTAAAAATCAAATGATAAAATTATTCCATTCTACTATATCTATAACTTATGATTATAATAATATACATAAGTTTAGTAATTTAACAATAGTAGATCATGGTTTTTTTTCTTGAGATAAAAAAAAGTATTTTAAAAATAAGATTAAATTATCTAAAAGATTTTATAAAGAAATTAAATGTACTTCTTTACCTATAGATTTAAGAGTTATTAAAGTTATGAGATCTCCTTTAGCTATAGATATATATATATGATTAACTTGAAGAACTAGAATTATTAATAATAAAAAGGGAATATTTATTTCTTGAAAAAAATTAAAATTACAGTTTGGTTCTAATTATTCTAATACTAATAAAGGATTATCTAATTTTAAAATAGAATTTATAAAAAAATTAAAATATGTTTGTTTTTTTTATCCTCAAGCAAATGTATCTATTTTAGATTTTGGTTTAAAAATTAAGAATAGTAGTCCTCATGTTCCTTGTTTAAGTTATTAACAATATTTTTCGTTAATACATGTTTATAAATGTAATACATGAAATACATGGTGATTATTTATAAATGATCGAATGTTCTGAAAGATCAATACTTTTTAGATGTTTATTTATTTTTTTTGGCTGGTGTTTATGCGTTGTTTTGCTGGTGTTTATGCGTTCATAAAATATGAATTTTAAAAAAATTAATTTGATAAAAAAATAATTTTTGTGATATAATAAATAAGTTTTATAAAGAAGGAAAAAAAAATTACAACATACTTTTGTTTGTTTATAATAATTAATTAATTTTGCAGGACTTTATATGAAAAAAAGTATTCGTTATTATTTCAGTAACTTATGCTGTATAATATGTTGCTTATTGAGCATGAACTTTGCTATGTCTACTGGTGATACACGTAACGTAAAAGAACCAACTATTCCTAATAGTTGTAGTGTATTAAAAGCAAGTGATAAAATTAGTACTAGTTCAATTCAAAATGAAATGAATCGTTGTTCTAAACTTAAAAAAGTTGTTTCATTACAACCTGACGGAAAAAATTTTCATTTTTATTCCGGTCCTTTAACAATACCTTCTAATGGAGGATTATTAATAAATAAAGGAGTAGTATTATCAGCCATACCAGATCCATCATTATATGATAATGGTAATCATACATGTGGAACAATAAATAGTTCTGGTAAAGGTTGTAAACCTTTTATAAGAGTTATAAGTACTTCCAATAGTGGAATATATGGAAATGGTATAATTGATGGACAAGGTAACTCAACTTTAAAAAATTCCAACAAAACTTGGTGAAATTTAGCTAGTGAAGCTAAAAAATTAAATAAATCACAAAATGTACCTAGATTAATAGAAATAAGAAATTCTAATAATTTCATTTTATATAAAATATCTTTAAAAAACTCTCCTAATTTTCATGTAGCTACTAGTAATGTTAATGGTCTAACAGCTTGGGGAATAAATATTAATACTCCAGCTGATGCACGTAATACTGACGGTATAGATCCAGGATCATCACAAAATGTAACTATAACTCGTTCTTATATTAGTACAGGTGATGATAATGTAGCTATTAAAGCTTCAAATAGTCCTTCTACTCATATATCCATAACTAATAATGTTTTTGGTAAAGGACATGGTATGTCTATAGGTAGTGAAACTTCTGGAAAAGTTAATGATATATTAATTGATAATTTATCTATGAATGGTACTACTAGTGGTTTACGTATTAAAAGTGATATTTCTAGAGGTGGTTTAGTAAGCCAAATAATATATAAAAATGTATGTATAAAAGATGTACAATATCCTATATATTTAGATATGTCTTACATTAAAAATGCATCAGGTAATAAAATTCCTTATTATAAAAATATTACTTTTAGTAGTGTTAAAGTACTTACACCAGGTAAATTCATTTTACGTGGTTTAAAAGGTAATAATATAGAAGTTACATTTGATAATGTCAATATTAAAAAAGGATCTAATATTGTAATGGAAAATGTAACACCTACTGGTAAAATGAATGAAAATGTTACAGGAAACATTTGTCCTTCTTATATAAAATAAAAAACTAAACCCCAATATTTTTTGGGGTTTTAAAATAAAAATATTTTTATAAATAAAAATATAAATAAATGTATTCAAGATGTTGATTACCAGATTTAAATAAAAATAGTTGATTTAAAAAAATATCTAAAATAAAAATTTTTCGAAAAATATATATACCAAATAATAATTCTTTCTTAAAGAAAGAAATATTATTTTTTACAAATAAATATTTATCTAAATTTACGAAACAAAAAAAAAAAGCTCAATTAATTTTTGATTATAAAAATTCTTTTAAAAACGAAGAATATTCTATAAATTATAAAAATAATAAATTAATTATAAATTCTAAAAATAATAATGGATTTTTATATGGTTTATTTAATTTAATTAAATTAATACAATTAAATTATTTTACTAAAAATAAAATTTTTTATATTAATGAAAAACCAGATTCTAAAATTAGAATGATAAATAATTTGGATCATATTAATGGAAACATAAATAAAAATTATTCTGGTAATTCTATATTTTTTTTTAATAATAAAATACATTATAATTTACTAAGAATTAAATATTATGCTAGATTACTAGCTAGTATAGGTATAAATTCTTTATGTATAAATAGTAATAACGTAAGTTTAAATGATACTTATCTAATTACCAAAAATTGATTAATCCAATTAAATGAAATATATAGTATATATATAAAATATAATATAAAAATATTTATTGCAATAAATTATAAAAGTCATATAATTTTAGGTAAACTCTCAAGTTTAAATCCAAAAAATAAAGAAGTTATTAAATGATGAAAAAAAAAAATAGAACATATATTTTCTTATTTACCTAATTTAGGAGGATTAGTAATTAACTTTAAAAAATGTACAGAAAAAAAAACTATTTTAAATTATTCAAATTTAATAGCAAAAATACTAAAAAATTTTAATAGTATTTTATTTTTAAAATGTTCTTCTAATGAAAAACAAAATTGAAGATTTAATAAAATAGATAAAGCATGTTCAATCTATAAAAAATTTTATAATTTAGATAAATTTCTATTAAATAATATAATTTTACAAATTAATAATAGTCCTATTAATCAAGTAATTGAACCAATATCTAGTTTATTGGGTTCTACAAAAACATCTCAAATATTAGAACTTAAAATTAATCAAGAATATACAGGACAACAAATAGATATATGTTGATTATTACATAAATGAAAATACATACTAAATTTTGACACTTTTTGCTGTGGTAATAAATCAAAAATAAAAAAAATAGTTTCAGGTAAAATTCATAATATGAAATATTATGGTGTATCAGGAACATCTAATATAGGAGATAATCTAAATTGAACAGGTAATGAATTAGCACAAGCTAATATATATGGTTATGGAAAATTAATATGAAATTTAAATATAAATTTAAACAATTTATTAAAAGAATGAATTGAACTTTCATTTAATTCAAATAATTTATTAATTAAAAATATTAGAAAAATTATGTTTAATAGTTGAAAAGTGTATGAAGGTTATACTTCTCCTTTAGGAATTGGAGGTATGTATGATCCATATACTAAATATAGTCCTAATGTTGATGGAAATGAATATTCTCAATACGGTATATATCATAACTCAAATAAATATGGTTTAGGAAGAAAAAGAAAAGAATATATTAAACAATATTTTAAAAAAAATACACTAAAATTTAATAACATTAATAAATGTCCAGAAAAATTAATACTATTTTTTCATTATTTACCATATAAATTTTATCTTAAAAAAAATAAAAAAACTGTAATTCAATACATTTATGACATTCATTTTAAATCTGTAAATACTATTATAAAATGATTTTCTTTACTTAAAGAAATTAAAAAATTTTTACCATCAAATATATTTGATAATATAAAAAAAAGATTAAGAAAACAATATATAAATGCATGTGAATGACGTGACCAAATAAATACTTATTATTTAAGAAAATCAGGTATAAAAGATAAATATAATAGAAAAATATATTTCTAA
>CP144856.1:144211-302130 GCA_036689555.1 Candidatus Stammera capleta | reverse complement strand
TTAAACTTCCTTAAATAAATACTTATCTATGTAAATATTTTAAAAAAAATATAATTAATTTATTAGTATCTTATATATATACCACATATATTATGATTAATTTTGTTTTATAAATAATTACCTCCTATACACATTTAAGTTGTTATTTACTTATTTTAAATAAGTAAAAATTATTAATTTTATTACACAAATAATACTTATAATATATTTTTAAAATATTCACTTTATTAAAATTTAATTAATGTAAAATATTGTACTATTAATAATTATGAATTTCAAGTAATTTAAAATATTATTTGATTCGCTTAAAATAATAATATACAATAAAATTATATTTATTAAAACTATTCACAAATTTATTATATGTATTTAATTAACAGTTCATTTGATATTATAGTTATAGGAGGTGGACATGCTGGTATAGAAGCATCTTATATTTTATCTAAAATGAAAAAAAAAACTTTATTAATTACTTTTAATAAAAATACAATAGGTGAAATGTCTTGTAATCCTTCCATAGGAGGTATAGGAAAAAGTAATTTAGTAAAAGAAATAGATGCCATAGGTGGTTTAATGGGTAAAATAGCAGATATTTCTGCTATACATTATAAAATATTAAATTCTAGTAAGGGAGAAGCAGTAAGAGCTACTAGAATACAAGTAGATAAAGATATATATAAAAAAAACATAAATTTAGAATTAAAAAAATTAAAATATTTGACTATTTATCAAGATGAAGTAATAGAATTAATAATTAAAAAATATTGTATAAAAGGTATTATTACTACTAAAGGAAAAATATTTTCTAACATAGTAATATTATCTACAGGTACATTTTTAAATTCAAAAATATTTATTGGATCGAATTCTTACGAAGGTGGTAGAATGTTTGATCATTCTTCAAATGGTATAATTGATACTCTAAGTAAATATTTTTCTGATATAAAATATTTTAAAACAGGAACTCCTCCTAGAATAAAAAGAAAAACTATAAATTTTACTTTATTAAAAGAAGAATTAAGTGATAATATAAGTAATTTTTCTTTTTTTAGAAATATAAAAAAAGAAAAACTTTTAAAAATTAAATGTCATTTAACTTATACAAATAATAGTACACATAATATTATAAGAAAAAATTTAAATAAAAGTCCTTTATATAAAGGATATATAATAGGTAAAGGACCTAGATATTGTCCTTCAATAGAAGATAAAATAATTAATTTTCCTAATAAAGATAATCATCGTATATTTTTAGAACCAGAAAATATTAATGGTGATGTTATTTATCCTAACGGGATTTCTACAAGTTTTTCTTTAAATATTCAAAAAAAAATTATTAATTCTATTAAAGGTATGGAAAATGCAAAAATTATTATTCCTGGTTATGCAGTTCAATATGCTTTTTTTAATCCTAAAAATTTAAAAAAAACTTTAGAGAGTAAAATAATAAAAAATTTATTTTTTGCAGGTCAAATAAATGGTACTACTGGTTATGAGGAAGCAGCTGCTCAAGGTTTAACAGCTGGTATTAATGCTGGTCTTAAATTTTCTAATAAACATAAAAATTTTATATTTGATAGGTCAAATTCTTATATAGGTGTTTTAATAGATGATTTATGTAATAAAGGTGTAAATGAACCATATCGTATATTTACATCTAGATCTGAATATAGATTATTTCTTAGAGAAGATAATGCTGATTATAGATTAACTCCTATAGGATATAAATTAGGATTAATAAATAAACAAAGATGATTTTTTTTTAAAAAAAAAATGAATTATATTAAAAATAATTATTTTTTTTTAAAAAACAAAAAAATTTCTGTTAAATATTTACCTAAAAAAATTAAATTAAAATTTATTAAAAAAAAAAAAAATAAAATTAATTTAAGTCATTTAATTTTAAATTATAATATTTTATCTAAAAAATTTAAGAAAATACTCAAAAAATATGATAATAAAATTAATTTTAATTATATTAAAGAATCAGAAATTATTTTAAAATATAGAGGATATATTAAAAAACAAAAAATAGATTTATTTAAATTTGATAAATATAAAAATATAATTTTACCTAAACATATAAATTGAAATAAAATTTCTAATTTATCTAAAGAAGTAATAGAAAAATTAAATAAATATAAACCTAAATATTTAGATCAAGCTTATCAAATACCCGGAGTTGATCCAACTTCTATTTTAAGTATAATAATTTATTTAAAGAAAAAAAAATATAAAAACTAAATTATATTTAAAATTGTTTTTTTTATTAAAAGAATATAAAATAGTAATATTTAGTAATAAAAAATTCATTTTAAATTTTAAAAGTTTTTAAAAAATTACTTAAAAGAGTTTTATTATGATAAAAAATATTATTTGAAAATTTATTTTACCTTCTGACTATATTAAACATCATTTAGCTCATCTACAATTTAATTTAATAAAATTTAAATTTTTAAATAATTTAAATAGTAAATACTCTTTTTGAAATATAAATATAGATTCATTATTTATATCATTTTTTATAGGTTTAATATTTTTATTAACTTCAAAATATTTTTTAAATTCAATTAAATATAATAGTTTACCAAGTAAATTTCAGACTTTAATAGATATATTAATTTTATTTATTTATAAAAATGTAATTAATATATATGGTAAAAAAGATAAATTTGTTTTTTCTTTGTCATTTACAGTATTTACATGAATTTTGTTTATGAATTTTATGGGTTTACTACCAGTAGATATATTAAATTATATATTTTTTTTGATATTTAATTCTAATATTTTTTTTTATGTACCTTCTTCAGATTTAAATATAACCTTATCCATGTCTTTAAGCGTTTTTTTATTTATCATTTTTTATAAATTTTATAAATATAATTGAAAAAGTATATTAAAAGAAATTTTATTTCATCCATTTAATCATATTATATTTTTACCATTAAATATTTTATTAGAAATAATAAGTTTTTTTTCTAAAATTTTATCTTTATCGTTAAGATTATTTGGAAATATATATTCTGGTGAAATATTTTTTTTATTAGTTTATTATATAATTCCTTGGTGATTACAGTTTTTTTTTATATTTCCTTTAATTTTATTACATATATTAGTTTCTTTTTTACAATCTTTTATATTTATGATGCTTACATTAATATATATATCATAAATTTTATTTTTAGGAGATAAATATGCAAAATAGTATTTTATACATATCTACTGCATTAATGATGGGTTTGGCTTCTATAGGTGCATGTATAGGAATAGGTATTTTAGGTGGAAAATTTATTAACAGTGTATCTAGACAACCTAGTTTAGTATCATTATTACGTAATCAATTTTTTATTATTATAGGATTAATAGATGCTATACCTATGGTTATTATAGGGTTAAGTTTATATATTATGTTCGCTGTAATTAAATAAAATTATAAAATTAATTAAATAGTAAATTTAACAATGGAAATAAATATTACCATATTAGTACAAATGATAATATTTTCATTTTATATAATTTTTTGTATTAAATATATTTGACCTTACGTTAATAAGGTTATTGAAAAAAGACAAAAAAAAATATATTCAGAAAATAAAAAAATTGAAAAAATTAAAAAAAAAATTTTATTTTTAAAAAATAAAATTAAAAAAAAAATTTTAAATAGTAAAAAATTATCTTCTAAAATTATTTCAGAAGCTAAAAATAATAGTATTTTATTAACTAAAAAATATAAAATCAAAGCTAAAAAACAATATAATGATATATTATATAAGGCTAAAGAAAAAAATATTATTCAAAGAAAAATTATGCATGAAAAATTTTTAAAAGATATTTCCAATACTATAAATTTAATTTTAATTAGTATTACTTCAAATACATTTGATAAAAAAATTGACAATAAATATATTAATAAAGTATTAAATAAATTTAAAATTAAAAGATCTAAATAAATTAAATATGTTAAATGTACATAATATATCTTATTTTTATTCTTTAGCTATATTAAATAATATAAATGAAAATAATATTAAATTTTATAAATGAAATAATTTTATTAAATTATTAGTTTTAGTATTTAAAGAAAATTTTTTTTATTTTTACTATAAAATAAATAAGAAAAAATGTTTAAAAGAAATTTATTTTATTATTAGTAAAAAAATTTTTTTAGATAAAAATATGAAAATATTTATTAAAATTATTTTTGAAGATAATATGTATTTTAATATTAATTATATATATATATATTTAAAAAAAATATATAAAATAAATAAAAAAATTTTAAATGTAGTTATTTTCACAAAAAATAATAATTTAAATATTTCAAATATTCAAAAAATTAAAAAAATTATTAAAAGTTATTTTATAAATAAAAGAATATTTTTTTGATTTAAAAAAAAAGAAAAAATTATTGCTGGTTTTAAAATCTATATAAATGATTTAATTTTTGATGGAAGTATATTAAATATAATTAAAAAAAATATTTTTTTTCATAGATTTAATAATTTTAAAGAGTAAAAAAATGTTACAAAAAATTTCTGGAATTAGTGAATTAATTAAAGAAAGAATAAATAAATTAAATAAATCAGTAGATAGGTATTATGAAGGAGTAATAATTTCTATAATTGATGGAATAATTAAAATAATTGGTTTATCTAAAGTATTAATTAATGAATTAATAGAGTTTCCTGATAATATTGGTTATGCATTGATATTTGATTTAGATAAATATATAGTTAATGCTATATCTTTAACTTCGTGTTTAAAACTAAATGTAGGTATGAAAGTAAGAAGTACAGGTAAAAAATTAAGTGTTCCAGTAGGTAAAAAATTATTAGGTAGAATAGTAAATTCTTTAGGTCAACCTATAGATGATAAAGGTAGTATAGAATATCAAGAATTATATCCTATAGAATATAAATCTCCTTCTATTATTTATAGAAGATCAATAAATAGGCCTTTATGTACTGGTTATAAAGCTATAGATAGTATGATACCTATAGGTTTAGGTCAAAGAGAATTAATAATTGGTGATAGAAAAACAGGTAAAACTAGTTTAGTAATAGATATTATAATTAATCAACGTAATTTAAATGTTAAATGTGTATATGTTTCTATAGGAAAAAAATTATCTTCTATATTTAATATAGTTAAAAAATTAAAATATTATAATGCTATGGACTATACTATAATAGTAGTAGCTTCATCTTCTGAAGAAGCTATAATGCAATATATTTCTCCTTATTCGGGTTGTTCTATAGCAGAATTTTTTAGAAATTATGGAGAAGATGTTTTAATTATATATGATGATTTAACTAAACATGCTATATCTTATAGACAAATATCTTTATTATTACATCGTTCTCCAGGTAGAGAAGCTTATCCAGGTGATGTTTTTTATTTACATTCTAGATTATTAGAAAGATCTGCATATGTAAATTATAAATTTATTAGAAAATATAATAGTAATTACTTTATTAAAAGTACATCCGGATCTTTAACAGCTTTACCTATAGTTGAAACATATGAAGGTGATATATCTTCATTTATACCTACTAATATTATTTCTATAACTGATGGACAAATATTTCTTGAAACTAATTTATTTAATTCAGGTATAAAACCTGCTATAAATCCAGGTATTTCTGTATCTAGAGTAGGTTCTGCTGCACAAACTAATATAATGAAATATTTATGTAGTTCATTAAGAACTTCTTTATCACAATATTATGAATTACTTGGTTTCTCACAATTTTCATTTGATATTGATGATTATACTAATAAACAATTAATAGAAGGTAAAAAAATTGTAGAGATACTTAAACAAAAACAATATAAACCTTTATCTTTATTTAAACAAATTTTAATATTTTTTTCTTTAAAATTTAATTATTTAGAAGATATTAATGTTAATAAAATATTAATATTTGAACGTGAATTATATTTATATGTTAAAAAGTATCATTATAATTTTAAAAATAAAGTTAATTTATATAAATCTTTAAATAAAAAATTAATATATAAATTTAAAAAAATAATTTCTTCATTTAAAAAAAAAATTAATTTAAATATAGAGGATAAACTTGATAAATAAAAAAAATTTAAGAAATAAAAGAAATAGTATTAAATATATTTATAAAGTAACTAAATCAATGGAAATGATATCTATATCTAAATATAAATATTTTAGTAAAAAAATTTTATTAAGTAATAAATATATTTATAATATTTTAAAATTAATTAATAATATTGATTTTAATAATAATATTTTTCTAAATAAATCAAAAAATATTAAAAAAATTTTATATATTGTTATATCTACCAATCAAGGTTTATGTAGTAATATAAATACAAATTTATATAAAAAAATAATTTTACATATTCAAAAAAAAAAATGAAAAAAAAAAGTTTTTTTTCTTTTATTAGGTAAAAAAAGTTTTTTTTTATTAAATATTTTAAAAAAAAGTAATATTAATTACAGTTTATTTGAGAAAAATATTTTTTTATATAATA
Organism: Candidatus Stammera capleta; assembly: GCA_036689555.1. Taxonomy (GTDB): domain Bacteria; phylum Pseudomonadota; class Gammaproteobacteria; order Enterobacterales; family Enterobacteriaceae; genus Stammera; species Stammera capleta_U. The sequence goes on along the minus strand of CP144856.1, from coordinate 295,620 downwards.
TTAAAAATTATTGAAAAAATAATATTTCAAATAAAATTATAGATTTTTATAAAAAAAATCCTGATTCAGAAATTTTTATAGTTAATAATATGTTTAAAGAAAATAAATATTTAATTAAAATTAATACATTATTACCTATAAATACATATAAAAAAAAAGTAAATAAAGTAAATTATTTATATGAAAGTAATCAAGAAATTTTCTTTAAAAATCTATTATTTACGTATATTAATTCTAAAATAAATAATTGTTTATTAAATAATATAGTATCTGAATATTTTTCTAGAATATTAGTTATGAAAAGTGCTTCTTTAAATTCTGAAAATTTGTTTAAAAAATTAGATTTAATATATAATAAAATACGTCAATTTAATATTACAAAAGAAATTGTAGAACTAGTTTCTAATTTTGAAATTTTTTAAATGAAATTTTTTAATTTAAAATATAAATTTATATGTTATATAATGAAGGTAAAATAATACGTATATTAGGTGTTATAGTTGATGTTGAATTTAATTATAAACATACACCTAAATTATTTAATGCTTTAAATGTAATTAAAAATAATAAAGTTATTTTAGTATTAGAGGTACAACAATTATTAGGTGAAGGTGTAGTAAAAACTATATCTATGGGTTCTACAGATAAATTATATAGAGGTATGAAAGTTATAAATACATTTAAAAAAATTTCTGTTCCTGTAGGTAAAAATCTTTTAGGTAGAATAGTTAATGTTTTAGGTAAACCTTTAGATGGTAAAAAAGATATTGTTTCTAAAAAATATAAATCTATATATAATAATCCACCTAAATATACTAATTTATCTTCATCACAAAAAATATTAGAAACAGGTATTAAAGTAATAGATTTAATATGTCCTTTTATTAAAGGAGGTAAAATAGGTTTATTTGGAGGTGCAGGAGTAGGTAAAACTGTTAATATGATGGAGTTAATTAGAAATGTAGCAATTAAATATGATGGATATTCTGTTTTTACTGGAGTAGGTGAAAGAATTAGAGAAGGATATGATTTTTATCATGAAATGTGTAATTCTAAAGTAATAGATAAAGTTTCTTTAGTTTATGGACAAATGAATGAAACTCCAGGAAATAGATTTAAAGTAGCTTTTACAGGATTAACTATTGCTGAAAAATTTCGTGATGATGGACATGATGTTCTTTTTTTTATAGATAATATATATAGATATATTTTAGCAGGGACTGAAATTTCTTCATTATTAGGACGTATGCCTTCTTCAGTTGGATATCAACCAACTTTATTTGAAGAAATGGGAATGCTTCAAGAAAGAATATCTTCTACTAAAAAAGGATCAATTACTTCTGTACAAGCAGTATATGTTCCAGCGGATGATTTTAGTGATCCTTCTGCTATTGCAACATTTTCTCATCTTGATGCCATTATAGTGTTAGATCGTCAAATAGCAGCATCAGGTATATATCCAGCTATTGATCCTTTATTATCAAGTAGTGATCAATTAAATCCTGATATAGTAGGTGAAGATCATTATAAAGTAGCACAAGATGTTAAAAAAATATTACAAAAATATAAAGAATTAAAAGATATAATATCTATATTAGGAATGGATGAGTTATCGGAAGAAGATAAATTAATAGTTTCAAGAGCTAGAAAAATACAAAAATTTTTATCTCAACCTTTTTATGTAAGTGAAATATTTACTAATATTCCAGGAAAATATGTATCAATAAAAAAAAATATTAAGGGATTCAAAGATTTGATACAAGGAAAATATGATCATATACATGAAAATCATTTTTATATGATAGGTGAGATTAAAGATATAGATTATAAAAAAATTTAATTTTTAAAATATGAATTTTAATTTTTTAATGATGTCTCAATATAAAACGTACTTTAATGATATTATACGTTATGTAAAATTGTTTAGTTATTATAATAAATTAGAAATTTATTCTAAACATACACCTTTATTATTATTTATAGAAAAGACAATTATTAAAATATATAAAAATAAGTGTATTTATTTTTATATTAATAAAGGTTTTTTAGAATTTAGATCTAATAAATTAATTTTATTAATAAATAAATTAATAAAATTTAATTCTTTAAATAAAAAAAAATATACTTTTAAAAAAAATCAAATTTTATCTTTATTTAAAAAGAAAAATATTTATAAAAATAATTTAGATAAATTTTTAAAATTAAATTTTAAATTAAATAATTATAATAATTTTTTATATTTTTATAAAAAAATTAAAAGATAGTAGAGTAACTAATACTTTTATATTTATATTTATTATTATATAATTAAATATTATATGGGGTTATAGCTCAATTGGTAGAGCATCTGTTTTGCAAGCAGAAGGTAAGCGGTTCGAATCCGCTTGACTCCATAAAAGCCGGTTTAGCTCAGCAGGTAGAGCAACTGACTTGTAATCAGTAGGTCACCAGTTCGATTCCGGTAACCGGCATAAATTAAAAGGTGGGATTCCTGAGTGGTTAAAAGGGACAGACTGTAAATTTGTTGTCATTGACTTCGAAGGTTCGAATCCTTCTCCCACCAATTTTAGGTAAAACTATAAGCGAGTATTTTATAATGGTTATTATTTTAGCCTTCCAAGCTAAAGATACGGGTTCAAATCCCGTTACTCGCTTTTATTTTTTTAAAATAATTTTTTAGTTAAAATAATTTAGTAATTTAATAGTTAAATAATTTAGTAACTTAATATAGTAATACCACTAATTTTTTTTTTTATAATTTTTTTTTTATTTTTTTTAAAATTTGATTTATTAAAAATTTTTGTTCTGGAAAAAATAATTTTCTGTATTTTAATAAATTTAAATATATATATATTTTTTATAAAAAAATTTTTTTTATCTAAATTCAGATCTAAAATTATTAAAAAAGATATTTTTAATTTAAATTTTTTATTAATTTTTCTTATATAAATTATAATTTTTTGTATTATATTAAATATTTTACTTATTTTATTATTATTTAAAAAATTTTTATATTTAGGAAATTTTGTTTTTAATATAGAATTATTTACATAGTTAATTTTAATTCATATATATTCTGTGATAAACGGAGTTATAGGATGAGATAATTTTAATATAGTTAAAAAAATATAAATTAATACTAATTTGTTATTTGTACTAAAATTATTGTCTTTAATTTTAATTTTAATTATTTCTATATATCAATCAGAAAAAATATTTTTAATAAAAAAAAACATTATTTGATTAATTAAGTCAAATCTAAATTTTTTTATATTTTGTTTAAATTTATTAATTAATAAATTAATATTATTTAATGTTCAATGTTCAATTAAATTTAATTTTTTTTTATTAATTTTTTTTTTATTTATTTTTAAATTTAAATATTTAAATATAAATATATATATATTTCATATTTTATTACAATAATTATAACTATGAGTTAATTTTTTTATATCAAAATTAATTTTTAATTTAGTATTGGATATAGAACATAAAGTATGTCTTAAAACATCTACTCCATAAGGTTTTATTCCATTTGGAAATTGTTTTTTAGTGTCTTTAATAATTTTATATACCATTTGTTGTTTTATTACATTTTTAATTCTTTTTTTAATTAATTTATTTAATTTTATACCTTCTATAATATCTACAGGATCAATTACATTTCCTATTGATTTAGACATTTTATTACCATTTTCATCCCTAATTAATCCTGTGAGAAATATTTTTTTAAATGGGATTTTTAGATAAGTATATTTTTTTGATATATATGAAGTTATCATAATCATTCTAGATATTCAAAAAAAAATTATATCAAAACCACTTACAATTAAATTAATAGGATAAAATTTTTTTAGAAGTGTATTGTTTTTAGGTCATCCTAATGATGTAAATGATCATATTGATGAAGAAAATCATGTATCTAAAACGCTTTTATCTTGTTTTAATTTAGTTTTTATTTTATATTTAGATAAAATTTCTTTTTTATTTTTTCCTACGTATATATTATTATTTTTATCATACCAAATAGGTATTTTATGTCCTCAATATATTTGTCTTGATATACATCAATCTTGTATATTTTCCATTCATTTAAAAAAAAGTTTTTTATATTTTGTAGGAATAAAAATTATTTTTTTTCTTTTTACTAAATTAATAGCTTTTTTAGCTAAAGGATTAGTTTTTAAATATCATTGATTAGTAATTATTATAATAGGTTTAGTATTAGTTTTGTTACTTAAATATATTTTAGATTTTTTATTTTTAATTTTTAAAATATGTTTTTTCTTTTTTAAAAAATTAATGATTTTTTTTTTTATATATTTATAATTTAATTTTTTTATATTTAGTATTTTAGTAATATTAATTTTTTTTTTTTCTTCTCATTTATAATTTAATATTTTAATTTTTTTTTTAAATGATCCATTAAAATTTAAAATATTAATTATATTTAAATTAAATTTTTTGCAATAAATTAAATGATTTATTTTATGTCCAGGAATAATTTTAATATATTGTTTTTTTTTTGAGTGTATAATTTTTTTACTGTAAATTATTTTAATGATATTTTTAGTTATTGGATTAATTAATTTTTTTCCTACTAATGTTTTTTTTTTTTTATTTACAGCTAATGCTGTTATACCTAATATTAATTCTGGTTTGGTAGTTTCTATTATTAAATAATTTTTATTATTTAAAAAATTTAATTTTATAAAATAATTTTTTAGTATTTTTTTTTCTTTATTTATTTCTAAATCTGATAGAACACATTGAATTTTTTTGTCTCAATATATAGCTTTTTTATTTTTATATATTAGTTTTTTTTTATATAAATATATAAAAATTTTTTGTACAGATTTAGTAAAATTTTTATCTAATGAAAAACATGTTCTTGATCAATCTACAGAACTACCTAAAATTTTGGTTTGTTGGTAAATTTTTTTTTCATGTTTTTTTTTTCATTTTCATATTTCACTAATAATTTTTTTTTTAGGTATTTTTTTAAATATTTTATATTTTTTTTTTATATAGTTTTCTACTATTATTTGTGTAGATATTCCAGCATGATCTGTACCCATTATTCATAATGTATTATAATTAGACATTTTTTTATATCTTATTATTACATCCATAATAGTTTGTTGAAAAGCATGTCCTATATGTAAATATCCAGTTATATTAGGTGGAGGCATAATTATAGAAAAATTTTTTTTATTATTTTTATTTATATTTGGTGTAAATAATTTATTTTTTTTCCAATATGAATAAATTAAATTATATTTTTTTTTATTTAAATTATTTTTTTTCATTTTTTTTTTTAATATAATTAATTAAAAATTGAACAATTATATTTATTGGTTGTCCTGTAGATCCTTTATTATTATATGCTGTTCCCGCAATATCAATATGTGCTCATTTATATTTTTTAGCAAAATAAGATAAAAAACATGCTGCTATAATTGTTCCACCATATGGTGTATTTGAGCAATTTTTAATGTCTGCTATATTAGATTTTAAATATTTTTTGTATTTATTAAATAATGGTAGTTCATGTATATATTCATCTATATCTAAACTTGATTTTATTAAACATGAAGATAATTTTTTATTATTTGATAATAAACCATTAATTTTATTACCTAATGCTATAGCACATGATCCAGTAAGTGTTGCAATATCAATAACAAATTTTGGGTTAAATTTTTTTACATAAGTTAATACGTCACATAATATTAATCTTCCTTCAGCATCAGTATTAATTATTTCGATAGTTTTTTTGGATAATGTTTTTATAACATCTCCAGGTTTAGTTGAGTAACTATCAATTATGTTTTCTGCGCATGCTAGTATACCTATTAAATTAATTTTAATATTTAATTTTGATATTATATACATAATTCCATATATAGATGCTGCACCTGACATATCATATTTCATTTTATACATATTTTTTGATGGTTTTAATGATATTCCTCCAGAATCAAATGTTATACCTTTACCTATTAAAATTATAGGTTTCATATTATAATTATTATTATATTGAATTTTAATCATTAATGGTTCATTATAAGAACCTTTATTTACTGATAAGTATGCATTCATACCAATAGATGACATTTTTTTTTTATTTAAACATGAAATTCTAACATTTGAATTATTAAATTTTTTTTTTATTTTTTTATATATATATATAGAATTACATATATTTGGTGGAGTATTACATATATTTTTAGATATTTTAATTCCTTTAAATATTATTAAAGATTTATAGATAGCTTGTTTTGTTAATATATATTCTCTTTTTTTATTTACTAAAAAATTTATTTTTATATTTTTATATTTATTAATTTTTTTATTTTTAAATTTATTAAATAAATAAGTTTTTTTTTTAAATATTTTAATTATATTAAATATTTTTCAAAATATTTTTTTTTTTATTTTTATTTTGTTTAATAAATAAATTATATTTTTATAGTTATGTTTTTTTATAATTTTAAAAGAATTATTAATAATTTTTTTAAATATATTTTTATTTAGTTTTTTTTTTTCTCCACATCCTATTAAAATACAATCTTCTTTTTTAATAGAATTTATATCTTTTATGACTAAATATGTATTAATTTTTCCTTTAAAATTATATTTTTTTATTTCTTTTAATATTAAATTATATTTTAAAATATTTTGTTTAATTTTACTGTTTTTATATATATTTATTATGGCACAATCGTTTTTTTTGTAATAATTTTTATTATTTTTTAGTATTTTATATTTCATATATTTAATAATTTTGTTATTTAATTTATTATGTTTTAAAATTATAATTTATTAATTATAATATAATTTAAAAGTTTTTATTAATTTATTTATTAAATATATGAATTTAAAAGAAATTTTTTTTATTGGTAATAATATTATTTATTCTAATGAACCTTATAAAATAGAATTTGTTGATTTTATTAAACCTGGTAAAGGTCATAAATTTATACGTACTAAAATAAGAAATTGAATCACAAATAAATTAATTATTAAAACATTTAAGTTTTTTAACAATATTAAAAAAGCTAATATCTATATAGAAAAATATTTATATATATATAATTTTAAGGATAATTGATATTTTTTAAATAAGTATAATTATAATCAAATATTTTTATCTAAAAAAATAGTTGAAAAATATGTTTTTTTAATATATATAAATAATTTTTATAAAATTGTATTTTGAAATAATTATCCTATAAATATTTTATTACCTAAATATGTTATATTAAAAGTTATAGAAATTGATATTAATAAAAAAAATAATTTTTCTTCAAATATAAAATATGTAAAGTTAATTACTGGTTTTAAAATAAAGGTTCCTAATTTTATTAATGTAGGGGATTTTATTAAAGTGAATACAAAATATTTTTCTTATCAATCTCGTGTAAATAATTTAAATAATATATAAAATGATTTATTATTATTATTTTTATTAATATGCATATTTTTTTTATATTATATTTTTTATAATATTAAATATATATTTAATAAATATAAATTTTTGGAGTTTTTATGTTAGAAAATAAAAAAATTTTAATTGTAGATGATGATATAGAATTGATATCTATTTTAAAAAATTATTTAAATAAATATAATTTTAATGTTAAAAATGTTGTAAATTCTATACAAATGCAAAGATTATTAGTTAGAGAAATATTTCATTTAATTATATTAGATTTAGTTTTACCTGGTGAAGATGGTTTATCAGTATGTAAAAGATTACGTAGTGAAGATAATTTTATTCCTATAATAATAGTAACAGCTAAAAATGATGATATAGACCGTGTTATTGGTTTAGAAATAGGTGCTGATGATTATATTTCTAAACCTTTTAATCCTAGAGAATTATTAGCTCGTATAAGATCTTTATTAAGACGTCAATATTATGAAACATCTAGTATTTCCTTATTTAAAGAAGATATTATAGTAAAATTTGGAAATTGTGAATTGAATTTAATTACTAGAGAAATGTTTAAGGATAACAAAAAAATTTTTTTAACCAGTAGTGAATTTTCTATATTAAAAGTTTTAATAAATAATGCTAAAAAACCTTTGTCTAGAGAAAAATTAATGTTTTTAGCTAGAGGTAAAGAATATAATGCTATTGAAAGATCTATAGATGTTCAAATATCAAGATTACGTCGTTTAATAGAAAATAATTCTTTTAAACCAAGATATATACAAACTGTTTGAGGATTAGGTTATGTATTTGTACCAGATAGTAACAATAATAATATACAATAAATTTATTTAAATTAAATAAAGTTATTTGAATAGGATATTTTTTTAAAAAAAATATTTTTTAAAAAAATATCCTATTTACAGGGGTAGAAGGATTTGAACCTTAACCTATGATTTTGGAGACCATTATTCTACCGGATTAAACTATACCCCTAAATTTAGGTCTAAGCGGATTTGAACCACTGACCTCACCCTTATCAGGGGTGTGCTCTTGCCGCTGAGCTATAGACCTGCATATATATTATCTTTAAAATAAAGTATAACAAATTTAAATTTTAAAGTCACTATTAATATTTATATTATTTATATTATTTATAATATTTATATAATTTATTTAATTTAAAATTAATTGATATAATATAGTATGTAATTAATTAAAATTAATAAATTTATGAATAATAAAAATATATTTAAGAATATTGTATCTGGAAAAATAAAATCAAAAATTGTTTATAAAGATAAAGATGTAACTGCTTTTTATGATATTAAACCTAAATCTTTAATACATATAATAATAGTACCTAATATTTATATTAAAAATATGAACAAAATTAAAAAAGATCATATTATGATTTTAGGTAAAATGTTATTTATAATTTCTAAGATAGCTAAAAAAAAAGGTATTAGTAAAAATGGATATAGAATAGTAATAAATTGTAATAAACATGCTGGTCAAGAAGTATTTTATTTACATATGCATTTATTAGGAGGTAATTATTTAGGTAATATGGTAGGTTAGTAAAATATTATTTAATTTTTAATAAGTATATGAAAACAAAACAATATTCTTTATTTACTTCTAAAGATATTTTTTTAAATAAAAATAATAATTTTATATATAGTTTGATGATAAAAGGAGGTATAATACGTCAGTTATCATCTGGAATATATATATGATTACCTAATGGTATTAAAGTTATTAATAATATTATTAATTTAATTAAAAGTTATTTTAATAAAATTAATGCTATGGAAATTAATATGCCTATTATTCAACCTTCTTATATATGAGATAAGAGTGGAAGATTATTAGAATATGGTCAGGAATTATTTAAATTTTATGATAGAAAAAATAAGTTATTTATAATATCACCTACTCATGAAGAAGTTATTACTAAATTAGTAAGTGATGAAAATTTTAATTTAAATTTTTATCCTAAAATTTTTTATCAAATACAAAAAAAATTTAGAGATGAAATTAGACCTAAATTAGGTATTATAAGATTACGTGAATTTTTTATGAAAGATGCTTATTCTTTTCATAATTCTTTAAAATGTTTAGATAAAACATATTATAAAATATTTAATATATATCAAAATATTTTAAATCAATTAGGTTTAAATTTTTTTTATAAAGAAGAAGATTGTGGAAATATTAAAGGTTTTTTATCTCATGAATTTCATATATTTTCTAAAAATGGTGAAGACGAAATTACTATTAGTAAAAAAAAAATTAATTATAATTATTCTAAATATTTTTTTGAAAAAAGAAAATTTAATCATTTTAGTAAATATAATAAAAAAATTGAATTATTTAATATAAATAATTTAAAAAAATTTAATGAAAAATATAATTTTTTTATATTTAAAAAAATTATCAAAACTTATTTAGTAGAATTTATTAGTAATAAAAAAACTTTTTTTTTATTAATATTAATACCTTTAAATAAAAAAATAGATATTTTAAAATTATATAAAATATATTCTTTTGTAAAAAAAATTATTATATGAAGTAAAAATAAAATTTTTTTAAAATTTAAATTTAAATCTATATTTTTAGGACCTTTTTTAAATTATAAAATTATTTCTGATTATTCTTTAATTAATATTAATAACTTTACTATTGGTGCTAATAAAAAAAATTTTTTTTATATTAATGCAAATTGATTTATTAATATTAATGTAAGTGGTTTTTATGATATATGTAGAAATACAAATTTTTTTTTATTTAAAAATAAAGTTAAAAAAAAAAAAATAGTAAAATCTACTGAAATAGCACATATTTTTAAATTAGGTAATTATTATACATCTATTTTTAGTAATAATTATTTTTTTAATAAAAATATTTTTATGGGTTGTTATGGTATAGGTATTACAAGAATAATATCTTGTTTAGTTGAAAATTATCATGATAATAATGGTATTATATGACCTTTATTAATTTCTAATTTTAAATTAGGTATACTACCTATTAATATGTATAAATGTAAATTAGTATATGATATATCTTTTAAAATATATGATTTTTTAATTAAAAATAATGTAGATGTTTTATTAGATGATAGAGAATTGTATATAGGGGAAATGTTTACTGATTTAAATTTAATTGGTATTCCTAATTTATTAATATTAAGTGAAAAAAATTTAGTTTTTGGATTAGTTGAGTTTCAAGATAGATTAAATAAATTTAAAAAGTTTATTTATATTGATGATATATTTGATTATTTATTAAGTAAATATAATTAAATTATTTTATTTTACTCATTTTATTACTCATGTTTTTTTTTCTTTTTTAGGTTCCCCTTCTTTAGTAATAAAAATATTTGGACATAAAATAGGTTTTTCATTATAAAAGATAATAGGTATATATTTTCTTTTTCATGGAAAAATTTTTTTTTCCTGTCATATTTTTTTGATTTTTTTAGATTTTTTGTTTTTGATTTTTATTTTATTTTTTATTTTAAATTTTATATAAATAAATTCATTTTTATATATTTTTCTAATTAAATTTTTATTTTTTTTTTTTGATTTTATTATTTTTAGATATCCATTTTTGTTAGGTAAATAAAATTTTTTTTTAATATTCTTTCATAAAAATGATGTTTTATTTATATCTTTATATTTTTTAGTTAAATATAAATTATTTTTATATTTATTAATTATAAATTTTTTAAAAATAAATTTAAAATATATTTTTTTTTTATATTTTATTATTTTTTTTCACATATCTTTCATTAATTTATATGAAATCATTTTTTTTTTATTTTTTTTTATTCATATTCTAGTAATTATAAATTGTTCATTTTTAGTTAATAAAAATATATTTTTTAATTTTAAAGAATTTTTATATATATATTTTTTTTTTATTTTTTTTTTAAATATATTATTTAATATTTTTTCTTGTTCTCAACATATTTTAGCACTTCTATATACTGAAGATAGAAAATGTGGTCATTTTTGAACTAATTTTTTAATTATTAATAATCTTAAAAAATTTCTTTCAAATTTAATATTATTATTACTATCATCTTCAATTCATTTTAATTTATTTTTTATTGCATATTTTTGAATTTTATTTTTACTAATTTTTAATAAAGGTCTATAAATAAAATTTTTTTTATTAATTTTTATTTTTTTTTTAATACCAGATAAACCTTTTGGACCACTACCTCTTTTTAAAGCTAAAAAAAAAGTTTCGCATTGATCATTTTTATTATGTGCTGTTAATATTATTTCATTATTTAACATTTTTTTTTTATATATTGAATATCTTATTTTTCTTAAAGTACATTCTATATTTTTTTTGATTTTAGTACTTACTTTTTCTATAAGTAATTTAATATTCAATTTTTTACATATTTTTTTACAATGATATGATCATTTATAAGATAATGGGTTAATATTATGATTTATATGTATAGCTCTAATATATATATTTTTTTTTAATGATTGTTTATATAATTCATATAATAATACAGTAGAATCTACACCTCCACTAAATCCAACTAAGAAATTTTTGTATTTTTTGATTAATAAATTAATTTTTTTTTTTATAGACATAATATTTTTTTTTAAAAAAATTATTTTGTACCTGTATGACCGAAACCATATTTATTTCTTTTTGTTTTTTTTTTAAATTTTTTTACTATAGTAAATTTTATTTTTAATATTGGTATAAATATTATTTGAGCTATTCTATCTTTATTTTTAATTTTAAACTCTTTATTACTTCTATTTAATAATGGAATTATAATTTCTCCTTGATAATCAGAATCTATAACACCAATATTATTACTCAATATAATACCATTTTTATGACCTAATCCTGATCTAGGAATTATTAAACCTGTAATATTTTTTTTTTTAATATATATTTTAATTCCAGTTTTTATTAGTTTAGTTTCTAAAGGTTTTAGAATTATCTTTTTTTTTAAATATGCTTTTATATCTAATCCTGATGATCCACTAGTCATGTATTTTGGTATTCAAGAATCTTTATGAATTTTAAATATTTTAATTTTTTCCATTGTTTTTGATATTAAATTATATTAATATATATGTAATATTATATTTGTACGAGTATAATGGGTCGTTAGCTCAGAGGTAGAGCAGTTGACTTTTAATCAATTGGTCACAGGTTCGAATCCTGTACGACCCAAGTTAATTTTGTTATATATACATAAAATCTATGTGTAATATTTTATTTTTAAATGGATGTTTTTGTATTTTTTTTATTTTTGATTTAATTATTTTATGTTTAAATTTTAATTTAAAAACTAAATTTTCTATATTTTTATATTTTAATTGATTTTTTTTTATTGTATTATAGATAGTATCATGTTTTAAATAAAACATAATATTTTTTTTTTTTTTACCATATATTATTCCTGGTATAAAATTATTATTTCTTATTTTTTTACTATATTTAGATCCTTTTTCTTTTTTATATTTAACTGGAATTAATATATTTTTCATTTTGTATTTATATTATTTTATTTTTATATTTATATACATAATATAATATATAATGTATTTATGACAAATAATTTAAAAATAAGAGAAAAAAAAATCGGTATATATATTAATAATTATAAATTAAAAAATATATTTTTCTTAATTAAAAATTTAGGAATAAAAACCTTTTCTTTTTTTATTTATCCTCCTTGATTACGTAAAAAAAATGTTTTTTTATTTTATAAAATTAGTAAAATATTATTTTTTTTAAAAAAAAATAATATTTTAAATAATTATTTTATAGCACACAGTAATTTTATTATTAATTTAGGTCATTATATAAAAGAAAAATTATATTTTTATATATCTATATTAATTAAAGAAATATATTTTTGTAATCTACTTAAAATTAAATATATTGTTTTTCATTTAGGATATCATTTAAATATGATATCTGAATATAAATGTATTCAGGTAATTATTAAATCTATAAATTTTATAATAAATAAAACTAAAGATGTTGTATTATTAATAGAAAATGTTGTTAATAAAGGTACTTCCATAGGATATTCTTTTAAACAAATTGAATATATTATTTCTAATATTGAAAATAAATCACGTATTGGGGTATGTATAGATATATGTCATGCATTTTCTTCTGGTTATGATTTAAGAAATTTTTTTTTATGTAAATCTTTTTTTTTAAATTTTCATAACTTTATAGGATTAAATTATTTAAAAGTTATTCATTTAAATGGAAGTAAATATAATTTTAATAGTAAAAAAGATAGACATGATTCTATAATAAATAATTTTATTGGTAATAATATTTTTTATTGAATTATGAAGAATAAATTTTTTAATAATATTCCATTAATTTTAGAATCTAAAAATAAATCTTTATGAATGAAAGAAATTATATGATTATATTCATTATAATTTTTATTCTATAATAACTATAGATACAACGTATTTTTTTTCGTCTGTTATACTTATATGTATTTTAGTAGCATGTTTTTTAATTAAAATTTTAGCAGCATTATTTAAAAAATATATTTGTGGTTTTCCATTTTTATTATGTATAATTTCAAAATCATTAAAATGTATACCTTTTTGTATTCCAGTACCTAAAGCTTTACATGATGCTTCTTTAGAAGCAAAACTTCTAGCTAAAAATAATGTTTTATTTTTTTCTTTTTTATATTTTTTAAGTTCTAATTTAGTTAGAATTCTTTGAGATAATTTTTTAATTAAATTAGATGACATTTTTTTAATTCTGTTTATATTTAATATATCTATGCCTAATCCTAATATTTTCATATTAATTTCTTAGTTTTGGTTTTTTAAATTGTTTTTTAATTGAATTTGATAATTTATCTAATGATGATGTTTCAAAATGTTCAATTTGATTTTCTCAAGATAATTGATCTTCAGCTAAATAAGTATGTATTGGATAACCATTATCATCTTCCATTATTACATGATATCAAGGTGATTTTTTAAATGTTTTATTTATTAATTTTTTATCTAAGTTTAATTCTGTATAATTATATTTATAATCTATATCTATTATTACTCCGAGAAAACCAAATAATTTGTGTCTTACTTGTTGACCAATATTAAATTTACTAAATATTATCATTTTTCCTCTTTTAAAAAAAAATAACTTATTTATTTATTATATTGTTTTTATTATTAATTTTAAACTATTTATAATCATTTTTTAATTTTAAAATATATATATGATATAAAACTTAATGTAAACATTCCTATTATCGTAATAGGATATCCGTATTTTCAATTTAATTCTGGAATATATTTAAAATTCATTCCATATGATGATGATAATAATGTAGGTGGTAAAAATAGTACTGATATTAATGAAAATATTTTTATTATACGATTTTGTTCGATATTTAAAAATTCTATTGAAGATTGAATTAAAAAATTTATTTTTTGAAATATAGATTCATTATGTGGAAATAAAGATTCTATATCTCTAATTATTTCTTTAGCTTGTTCTATTTGTAATTTTTTTAATACTTTTTTTCTTATTAAGAAATTTAGTGCTCTTTTAGTATCAGATAGACATATTCTTATTTTTGAAGTTGTATCTTCTTTTGTAGATAATTCAGATATAGAGCTATTAAATTTTTGATTATTTTGATCTCTTAATATTATTTGAGTTAAATTTTCTAAATCTTTATATATATTTTCTATTTCATTAGCTAATTGTTCTATTTTTATTTCGAATAAATTTAATAATAATTCATACGGATTACAGTGTATTAATACTTTTTTTTTAGTTTTTATTCTGTAAAAACGAAATGCTGGTAATTCTTTTTCTCTTAATGAATAGAGTTTATTATTTTGGATTGTAAAAGCTACTGCTGAATTACTTATTCTATTATTAGAATCTTTATAAAAAAAAAATGAATGAACATGTAAACCATCTTTATCAATATAAAATCTAGCTGATGATTCTATATTAAATAATTTTGGTTTTTGTATAATTTTTTGTCCTAATATATTTAGGACATATATTCTTTCTTCTATTGAAGGATCTATTAAATCTACTCAAATATAATTAGTAATTTTAATTAGTTTTTTTTTTCTATATATTTTTAATTTTATTAAACTTCTTTTTTTTAATTTAAATATATTTAACATAAAGATTTTTGAATAATATAAATTTATATTTATTATATTATTAGATTTATTAAATTTATATATTTTAAAAAGTGATTTGTTTTATAAATTTATTTATAAAATTATTTAATATATTTATGTTTTTTTAAAAATGTAGTAATATAATAATTATTATTAGTTGGTGAGGAATTTATATGAATAAAAATATTTTAGATGTTGATAGTGATTCTTTTAAAAATGAAGTATTAAATTATAATGGATATGTTTTAGTTGATTTTTGAGCAAGTTGATGTAACCCTTGTAAATTATTTAGTAAAATTTTAAGTAATGTTTATAAAAAGTTTTATAAAAAAGTTAAATTTGTTAAAATAAATATAGAAAATTCTAGTTATATTCAAAATAAATATAATATTAGAAGTATACCAACTATAGTATTATTTCATAAAGGTATTATTTTATCTACTAAGGTAGGTTTATTAAAAGAATCTGACTTAATTAAATTTTTAAATTCTCATAAATTAAGTTAATTTTATTTCTTCTCCAATTTAAATATTAATAATTCAATATTTATTATGAATCTTACGCAACTAAAAAATATATCAGTTTCTAAGTTAGTTATTCTTGGAAAAAAAATAGGTTTAGAAAATTTAGCTAGAATGCGTAAACAAGATATAATTTTTTCTATTTTAAAACAACACTCTAAAAGTGGTGAAGATATTTTTGGTCAAGGTGTATTAGAAATTTTACAAGATGGTTTTGGTTTTTTAAGATCTTCCGATAGTTCTTATTTAGCAGGACCAGATGATATTTATGTTTCTCCAAGTCAAATACGTAGATTCAATTTAAGAACTGGAGATACTATATCTGGTAAAATTCGTCCTCCAAAAGAAACGGAACGTTATTTTGCTTTATTAAAAATTAATAAAGTTAATTATGATAAACCAGAAAATTCAAAAAATAAAATACTTTTTGAAAATTTAACTCCTTTACATACTAATTGTCGTTTATATATGGAAATTGGAAATGGTACTCAGAATGATATAACTTCACGTGTATTAGATTTAGCTTCTCCTATAGGTAGAGGACAAAGAGGTTTAATAGTAGCTCCTCCGAAAGCTGGTAAAACTATTTTATTACAAAATATTGCTCAGAGTATTAGTTTTAATTATCCTAAATGTGTATTAATGGTACTTTTAATTGATGAAAGACCAGAAGAAGTTACTGAAATGTATCGTTTAGTTAAAGGTGAAGTAATAGCATCTACTTTTGATGAACCTGCTTTAAGACATATTCAAGTATCTGAAATGGTTATTGAAAAAGCTAAAAGATTAGTAGAACATAAAAAAGATGTTATTATTTTATTAGATTCTATTACAAGATTAGCTCGTGCATATAATACTATTGTACCATCTTCTGGTAAAGTGTTAACTGGAGGTATAGATGCTAATGCATTGCATCGTCCTAAACGTTTTTTTGGTGCAGCTAGAAATGTTGAAGAAGGTGGTAGTTTAACAATAATTGCTACTGCATTAATTGATACAGGTTCTAAAATGGATGAAGTTATATATGAAGAATTTAAAGGTACTGGTAATATGGAGTTACATTTATCTCGTAAGATAGCAGAAAAAAGAATTTTTCCAGCTATAGATTATAATAGATCAGGAACTAGAAAAGAAGAATTATTAACTTCATTAGAAGAATTACAGAAAATATGAATTTTAAGAAGAATTATACAACCAATGAATGAAGTAGATGCTATGGAATTTCTAATTAAAAAATTATCTATGACTAAAACAAATAGTGATTTTTTTAAAATGATGAAAAATAGTAATTAAAATATATTTTAAATTTTTATATTATTAATATATAATAAGTATATTATTGGTGGTTATAGCTCAGTTGGTAGAGCTCTGGATTGTGGTTCCGGAAGTCATGGGTTCGAATCCCATTAACCACCTTTACGGTGAGTGGCGCAGCTTGGTAGCGCAACTGGTTTGGGACTAGTGGGTCGGAGGTTCAAATCCTCTCTCGCCGATTAATAATTTAAATTTTATGAAAAATATATTAGTTACTTGTGCTTTACCGTATTCTAATGGTCCTATACATTTAGGTCATGTTTTAGAACATATACAGGCGGATATATGAGTTAAATATCAAAGATTTTTTTTAGGTAATAATGTTTATTTTATATGTGCTGATGATTCTCATGGTACTGCAATAATGTTGAAATCTATTGAATTAAATATAGATCCATTATTAATAATAAAAAAAAATTTATTAGAACATAAAAAAATTTTTAAAAAATTTAATATTTTACATGATATTTATTTTACTACTCATAGTAAAGAAAATTATTATTTTTCTTTATTGTTAATGAATAAAATTAAATCTAAGAATTTATTAATTAAAAAAAATATTATGCAATATTATGATTCGAATAAAAATATTTTTTTACCTGATAGATATATTAAAGGTATCTGTCCAATATGTAAAGCAAAAGATCAGTATGGTGATTATTGTAATATATGTAATAATATTTATTATTCTTATGATTTAATTAATCCTATATCACTATTATCTAATGAGAAACCTATTTTAAAAAAATCTGAACATTTATTTTTAAAAATTAATTCTTTTAAAAAAAAAATAGAAAAATGGATTTCTTTATGTTTTCTACAAAATGAAGTTAAAAATCAATTATTATTTTTACTTAAAAATAAATTAATAGATTGAAATATTTCACGTGATTTACCTTATTTTGGTTTTAAAATTCCTAATAAATTTATTAAAAAAAAATATTTTTATGTTTGATTTGATGCTTTAATATGTTATATAAGTACTTTTAATTATTTTTGTAAAATTAACAATTTTTCTTTTTTTAATAAATTTTGAAAAAACAATAATAATTATTATTTATATAATTTTATTGGAAAAGATATATTATATTTTCATGGTTTATTATGACCTATAATTTTAGATATTTTAAATTTTAAAAAACCTACTGGTTTAGTAGTTCATGGACATATTTTAGTTAATGGTAAAAAAATGTCTAAGTCGTTAAATAATTTTATTAGTGCAAAAGATTGATTAGATATTTTAGATTCTGATAGTTTAAGATATTATTTATCTACTAAATTGTCTTTTAAAATTAATGATATTAATTTATGTTTAAATGATTTTATTAAAACTATTAATTCTGAAATTGTAAATAAATTTATTAATATACCTTCTAGAATATGTAAATTTCTTGAAAATTATTTTGATAATATTTTATCTAATGAAATATATAATATTAATTTTTATTATTATTTTGTTAATAAATTTAATTTAATAAGTGATTATTATTTAAATTTTAATTATAAAAATGTTTTATATGAAATTAATAATATGATTGATTTATTAAATAAATTTATTAATGATATGCAACCTTGATTATTAATTCATTCTAAAAAAAAATTTAAAAAATTACATTCTATTTTTACTACTATTATAAATATTTTTAAAATAATTTCCGTTTATTTATATCCTATAATACCAAATTTATTTTTTAAAATTCAAAAATTTTTAAAAATAAAATTAAATATTAAAAATTTTCATATTCCTATTTTAAATCATAAAATATCAAGATATAAAAAATTATTTTTACGTATAGATAAATCTATTATAGATTATTTTAAAAAATTATAATATTATTATAAATAATATTTAATTAATAATATTAAAGGAAATATAATATATGACTTATTTAACTGTTCAAAAATCAGTAGAAAAAATAGGTAATAGATTTGATTTAGTTTTAATAGCTTCATATAGGGCTAGACAAATACAATATTTTTCTAAAAATACTTTTTTAAAAGATTCTAAAAATGATAAACCAACTATTTTAGCTTTAAGAGAAATAGAAGATGGTTTAGTAGATAAAAGTATATTAGATATAATTTTTAATAAAAAAATATTATTTTAATTTTTTGTTTTAAAAAATGAAATTTTATCTTGTTGGAGGAGCTGTAAGAGATAAATTATTAGGTATAAATATTAGAGATAGAGATTGAGTAGTAATAGGTTCTTCATATCAAGAAATGGTAAATTTAGGTTTTAAATCTGTTGGTAACCATTTTCCTGTTTTTATTCATCCTATAACTAAAGAAGAATATGCCTTAGCTCGTACAGAGAAAAAAATTGGATTAGGTTATAACGGTTTTATATGTAATTTTTCTAATAAAGTTACTTTAAAACAAGATTTATTTCGTAGAGATTTAACTATCAATGCTATAGCTTTAGATAATAAAGGTAATTATTATGATCCTTATAAAGGTATTAAAGATATTAAAAATCGTATTATAAGACATGTATCTCATTTTTTTTCCGATGATCCATTAAGAATTTTTAGAGTAGCTCAATTTTATTCCCGTTTTTTAAATTTTAAATTTTCTATTCATCCTAAAACATTATTTTTAATGAATAAAATCTCATCTTCTGGTGAATTATTATCATTAAGTGTAGAAAGAATTTGAATAGAAACAAAAAAAGTTTTAAAAAATTTTAATATTTTTTGATATTTTAATATTTTAAATAAATGTAAAGCTTTAGAATTAATTTTTCCAGAGATGATTAATTTATTTAAAAATAAACTTAAAAAAATATATTTTAGTTTTTTATCTATTAGATTATTACATTTAAAATGTAGTACAAAATTAAATTTTTCTTTTTTATGTTTTTTTTTTTATGAAACAATATTATCAAAAAAATTTTTTTTAAATAAAGATTTTTTATTAATTAAAATAAAAAATTTTTGTAGTAGATTGTATATACCTAAAAAATATTTTTTATCATTTAAATTTTTATATAATTTTTTATTTAAAATTTATTTTTTAAATAAAAAAAATATCATAAAATCTATTTTAGATATTTTTTATAAAGTTGATATATGGCGTAGACCAAAAATATTGAAAGATATTTTAAGTATAATAAAAATTTTTCAATTATTACCTTTAAAAAATAAAAATTTTTTTTTATTTTTAAATAGCTATTTATTAGATATTTTTAATGTAATTTTTTTTATAAAAAATAAATATATTATTAAATTAGGTTTTAAAGGAAATGAAATAAGTAGAAAATTATATAATTTACGCTTTAAAAAGATATATTTTTTTTTAAAAGGAAAAAAAATAAATAAAAATTAAAATTTTTCATTAATATTTCATTTAGGTTTTATTTTAATTTTAATATTTTGTTTATATTTTTTTTTTTTTTTTATTTTTAAATATCCAGTATAAGCTATCATAGCAGCATTATCTGTACATAATTTTTTTTTAGTAAAAAAACATTTTTTATTTATTTTTTTAGTCATTCGTTTAATTTTTTTTCTTAATGTATTATTAGCACTTACTCCTCCTACTACTGATAAATTTTTAATATTAAATTTAATAAGTGCTTTTTTTGATTTATATACTAATATTTCTGTTATGCTTTTTTCTAAGGAAAAACATATATCACATTTAAATTGATATTTATTAATATTTTTAATATTTTTTTTAATAAAATAATATATATGTGTTTTAAGTCCTGAAAAACTGAAACAGTAATTATATTTATTAATAATAGGTTTTGGAAAATTTAAATTTTTTTTTCCATATTTAGCTAATTGAGATATTTTTTTTCCTGCTGGATATTTTAATCCTATTAAATTTCCTATTTTATCAAATGTTTCTCCTGCAGAATCATCTAAAGAATATCCTATAATTTTATATTTTTGATATTTATAAACGATTACTAAAAGAGTATGTGCTCCAGAAGTAATTAATGATATAAATGGAAAAGAAGGTTTTTTATTAGCTAACATAATTGACATTATATGTCCTTCAATATGATTTATAGGTATTGAAGGTATTTTATATATTAATTCTAATGTTTTAGCTACAGTTGTTCCTATTAATAAAGAATTAGGTAATCCAGGTCCTGCAGTAAATGCTATAGCATTTATATTTTTAAATTTTATTTTTGTTTTTTGAATTACTTTTTTAATTAAAAATATTATTTTTTTAGAATGATTTCTAGAAGCTAATACTGGTACTACTCCACCATACATAGAATGTATAGTTTGACTATAAATTTTGTTAATAATAATACCTTTTTTTTTTGTATATATACTTATACTAGTTTCATCACATGATGTTTCTATACCTAATATTATCATATATTTTTTTTATTTTATTAATATGTTAATATTGTATATTATACAATGATGTTTGTATTGGGTAAAATTATGCCGTTAATTAAAATTAGAGACAATGAACCTTTTGATATTGCTTTACGTAGATTTAAAAGATTATGTGAAAAATCTGGTATTTTAACTGAAATTCGTAAAAGAGAATTTTATGAAAAACCATCTACTAGAAAAAAAAGAGCTAAAGCATCAGCAATAAAAAGATATATGAAAAAAATATATAGAGAAAAAAATACAAAATTTAATTATAAATTTAAATTTTAAATAAATTAGTAAATTAATAATTAATTTAGTATGAAATATATTTCTCGTTCTTTTATTGATAATTTATTATTTAAAACAGATATTGTTAAGTTAATATCTTCTAAGATTAAACTTAATAAAATAGGTACTAGATATAAATGTTGTTGTCCTTTTCATAAAGAAAAAAATCCTTCATTTATTGTTAATGAAGAAAAAAAATTTTTTTATTGTTTTGGTTGTAAAATTTATGGTAATTCTATAGATTTTTTAATGAAATTTAATAATATTAATTTTTTTGACAGTATTATAGAACTTTCTAAATTTAATGGTATTGATTTAATTTTAAGTAGAAAAAAAAATATAAATAAATTTTATAGTATTGAAAAAAAATATTTTAAATTAATGTTACTTTTAACTAAAGTATATCATAAATTTTTATTATGTAATATTAATGTAAATTTGATAAAAAATTTTTTGTTGTATAGAAATTTAAATTTAGATATGATTAAAAAGTTTTTTATTGGTTATTCTTCTTTAAATTTATTTAAATATTTATTAAAATTTTTTAATAAAGAAGAATTAAATTTTTTGATTAATTTTGGTATTTTTTTAAAAGATATTAATGGTAATATCTATGATAGATTTTATAATAGAATTATTTTTCCTATATTTGATTTATATGGTAGAGTAATTGCTTTTGGTGGAAGATCTATAAATAATAACGTTTTAAAATATATTAATTCTTCTAAAAATATTTTTTTTTCTAAAAAAAATTGTTTATATGGTTTAAATTATATTAAAGAAAAAGGTAAAGTAAGTAAAATATTTGTTGTTGAAGGTTATATGGATGTTATTACTTTACATAAATTTGGTTTTTTAAATACTGTAGGTTTATTAGGTAGTTCAATTAATTTTAAACAAATTAAAATTTTATATTTTTACACAAATATATTATTTTTTTGTTTTGATGGTGATTATGTAGGAATAAATGCAATTAAAAAAACTTTAAAATTACTATTATTTTTTATTAATGAAAAAAAAAAATCTTTTTTTATTTTTTTACCTAAAGGAGAAGATCCTGATTCTATTTTAAGAAAAAATGGTATTAAAAAATTTAATCAATATATTAAAAATTCTAAATCTATTTTAAAAGTTTTATTTGAAATTTATTTATTTAAAGAAAATATTTTAATGTATGAAGAGAAAATTTTTTATGTAAAAAAAATTTTATCTTTGATTAATAGAGTAAATTCTCCTATTATAAAATGATTTTTAAATAGGAAATTATGTTTAAAAATTGGTTTAGAAAGTAATTATTTAGATAATTTTAAAAAATTACAATTTAAAAAAATTAAATTTAAAAAAAATAATTATGTTTTAATTATTAGATATTTGATAAGTTTATTATTGAAAAATCTTTTTTTATCTAAGTTTGTTAATATATATGACAATATTTTTTATCTTAGTAAGATATCAAATCTTAATTTATTTTTAAATATTGTTAGTTTTTGTATTTTAAATAAAATTTATAATTTTAATAAAATTTTAGAAAAATTTTCTAAAAATTTTTTACGTTTTTATTTAGAATATTTATTTTTGAAAAATTATTTTTCTAGTAATATTAATGATGAATGATATTTTTTAAATTTTTTAAAAAAGTTAAAAAAATTTTTAATAGATAAAAAATTAAATATAATTTTAAAAAAAGAAATTTTTAATAGTTTAAGTTTAAAAAATAAAAAAGAAATATGATATTTAATAAAGTTAAAAAATTTTTTAAAATAAATTATTTATTTAAAATTAATTTGTGGATTTATATGAATAAAAAAAGTAAATTTTACTTAAAATTATTAATTGATAAAGGAAAGGAAAAAGGTTATGTAACTTTTTCTCAAATAAATGAGAGTATATTTATTAATAAAAAATTGGAATCATTTCAGTTTGAAGAAGTAGTAAATATTATTAATAATTTGGGTATTCCTATAGTAGAAGATATTTCTGAAGTTAATGAGTTAGTTTTTAATGAAAATAATAGTTTAAGTATATCATCAAATGATGTTCCTGATATTATTTTATCTAAGGTAAATTCTGATATTGGTAAAACTAATGATCCTGTAAGGATGTATATGAGGGAAATGGGTACTGTAAAATTACTTACTAGAGAAGATGAAATTAATATAGCTAAGTATATTGAAAGTAATATTAATAAAATACAATTCTATTTAGCTAAGTTTTTAAAATCTATTGATTATTTCTTAAATCAATATTTTTTAGTTAGAAAAGGTAAATTACGTTTATGTGATTTAATTGTTGGTTTTGTAAATTATAATATTGATTTTTCATCATTAACAGATTTACATTTATCATTTCATGATAAAGAAAAGAAAAAAAATAATTTGTGTTATATATATAAAAATTTTATAAAAAAAAAATTTGATTTTTTATATTTTCAATATAATTTATTAAAAAAATTTATTGGCATATATACTATTAATCATCCTTATACTAAATATGAATTAAATAAATTAGTTAGTATTTTTATGGAATTTAAATTATCTCCTAAACAATTTAATTATTTAATTTTAAAACATAAAAATATAGTAAAAAAAATTTTTTCTATTGAAAAAGATATTTTTAATTTATGTGTAAAAAAATGTTTTATGCCTAAAAATATTTTTTATAATTTTTTTTTAAATTATGGAACAGATAAAAAATGATTATTTAAAATTACTAATATAAATAAATTATGATCTATAAAATTAAAAAGATATTTAAGTAAGTTAATTTATAAATTAAATATTTTATATTGTATAGAAAAAAAAGTTTGTTTAAATATTTTTAAGATAAAAAAGATTAATAAATTTTTGTTAAAAAGTGAATTTAAAGCTAATAAAGCTAAAAAAAATATGGTAGAAGCTAATTTAAGATTAGTAATATCTATAGCAAAAAAGTATACTAATAGAGGTTTACAATTTTTAGATTTAATACAAGAAGGTAATATAGGTTTAATGAAAGCTGTAGATAAATTTGAATATAGAAGAGGTTATAAATTTTCTACTTATGCTACATGATGAATTAGACAAGCTATTACTAGATCAATAGCTGATCAAGCACGTACTATAAGAATACCTGTACATATGATTGAAACTATTAATAAATTAAATAGAATTTCTAGACAAATATTACAAGAAGTAGGTAGAGAACCTACTCCAGAGGAATTATCTGTTAAAATGTTGATTTCTGAAGATAAAATTAGAAAAGTTTTAAAAATAGCTAAAGAACCTATATCTATGGAAACTCCTATAGGAGAGGATGAAGATTTACATTTAGGTGATTTTATAGAAGATTCTTCAATAGAATTACCTTTAGAGTCAGCAACTTCTGAAAGTTTAAAATCGGTAACTAATAGTGTATTATCTAGTTTAACTCCTAGAGAAGCTAAAGTTTTAAGAATGCGTTTTGGTATAGATATGAATAGTGATCATACTTTAGAAGAAGTAGGTAAACAATTTGATGTTACTAGGGAAAGAATTAGACAAATTGAAGCTAAAGCATTACGTAAATTACGTCATCCTAGTAGATCAGAAATTTTACGTAGTTTTTTAGATGATTAGTATTTATTTAATACTTATTTAAATATTATTTAAATTAATTTATAATATTAGTATGGATAAATTTAATGAAGTTTGTATAAAAGATAAAATGGATAAATGTGTTGTGATTTGTCAAAATAATATTAGTAAATATAATATAAATAATATAAATACTAAATTAATTTCTAATTTATTAATAGATTATCATGGTAGTAAAGTATATTTATATAAATTATCTAGAATAATTATTGAAAATTTTAATTCTTTAAGAATTTCTTTATTTGATAGAAATGTAAAAAAGTCTGTTAAGAAATGTATTTATTTATCTAAATTAGATTTAAATGTAACTGATGATAAAGATGATTTAATTGTAAATTTACCTTTATTAACTAAAGATAGAAAAATAAAAATTTTAAAGTTGATTAAAAATGAAATAGAATTAAGTAAAATATCAATTAGAAATATTAGAAGAGAATTTAAAAATAAATTTAGATTATTATTAAAAAAGAAAATTATTAGTAAAGATGAAGAAATATTATTTAATAATAAATTACAAAAAATAACTGAATTTTATATTAAAAAATTGGAAGTTATATTAATAAATAAAAAGAATACATTATTTTCTAATTAATTCTTATGAATAAATATCCTTGTCATATTGCTATAATAATGGATGGTAATGGAAGATGAGCTGAAAAAAGAGGTAAATCTAGAATTATAGGACATAGATATGGAGCTTTATCTCTTAAAAAAATAATTAATTTTTCTATAAAATATAAATTAAATATACTTACTTTATATGCTTTTAGTACTGAAAATTGATCTAGGCCTTATTTAGAAGTATTAGAATTAATGAAATTATTTACTTTTTCTATTAAAAATTTTATGTATGAATTGCATGAAAAAAATGTTTGTGTAAATATTATTGGTAGTAGAAAAAAATTATCTAAAAATTTAATTTTTTATATTAATAAAATAGAATTTTTAACTAAAGATAATAAAGGTTTAATATTAAATATAGCTTTAAATTATAGTGGAAAATGGGATTTAATAAATTGTATAAAAAGAATATTTTATTTAATAAAAAAAAGAAAAATTAATATTAATGATATTAATGAAAATTTTATAAATAGTCATTTATGTTTAAATAAATTACCAGATATAGATTTACTGATTAGAACTGGAGGAGAAAAAAGAATTAGTAATTTTTTTTTATGAAAAATTGCTTATTCAGAATTATTTTTTACAGATATATTGTGACCTGATTTTAGTTGTAAAAATTTTTTAAAAATTTTAAATAATTTTTCTAAAAGAGATAGAAGATTTGGTAAAATTATTTCTTCTTAATATTTTAAAATTCATAATTATTTATGAAAAAAAATTATAATTTTTTAATAAATATATATTAAAAATATAAATTTATTAAATTTTTGAAAAATTTTTATATTTATTTGGTAAATAATTTAAATAATTATTTTTTATTGAAAATATAGTTTATTTATATTTTTTTTAAAATATATAAAATATTATTTTATAATTTTTTTTTTATTTTTTATTAATTTTTGTATTTGAAATACTTAATAATTGTTTAATAAAATTTTAAAATTAGTTTAAATTGGTTAGATTATTTAAAATGAAAAAATTTTTTTTATTTATTTTTTTATGTTTTTTTTGTTTAAAGTCTTTTTGTATTCAAAAGTTTTATTTAAAAGATATTGTTTGAAATATAAAAAATAAATTTTTTATATATAAATATAAAAAATTTTTATTTAATAAATTTGGTAATTTTATTGAAGATAGAAACATTATTAATGTAATTAATTATTTATATAAAATTGATTATTTTAGTAAAATTAAAATATATAAATTAAATAATAATTTATATATATACTTGTATTATAAACCTATTATAAATAATATTTTAGTTACAGGGAATAAAATATTATCTAAATTAGATATATTACTTTTTTTAAAAAAATTTAATATACAAAAAAATGTATTTTTAAGTAATTCTTCAATTTTAGAAGCTAAAAATTTTATATTTAAAAAATATAGAAATTTAAATAAATATAATATTAAAATTAGTTTTTTAAAATATTTTTTGAAAGAAAAATATTGTACTTTAAAAATTAATCTAAATGAAAATCAATATCTAAATATTAGAAATATATTATTAAAAAAAAAATATTTTTTAGTAAAAAAAAAATTTAATCCTTTTTATAAAAAAAATTATTTTTTTTCTAAAATATTTAATTCTTTTATAGATTTTAATTTGAATAATTTTATTTTACATTTAAATTTAATTAAAGAATTTTATTTTAATTATGGTTATTTAAATTTTACTATTAAAAAAATAAAATTTATTTTTTTAAGTAAAAAAAATATAGATATAAAAATTTGTTTTTTTGAAGGTAAAAGGTATAAAATACATGATTTATTAATTTATAGTAATAAAAATATTGAATTTGATAAGATTTTAAATAATATTAAATATACTTTTTTTTATAAAGATATGTATTATAAACATAATTTATTAAATAATATTATTTCATATATTAATTTTTTTTTTAAAAAAAATGGTTTTTTAAATGTAGATATTGATTTAGATTATCAAATATTAAATGATAATAAAATTATTGTTTTTTTTTATGTTAAATTAGATAAAATTTTTTATGTTAATAATATTTTTTTAAAAAATGTTAATTTATATGAAAGTAAATTTTTATTTAAAAATAATATTCCTAAAATAAAAAATAATTTATATAATGAATATTTAATTAATTTAGGTAAATTAAATTTAGAAAAAACTAATTTTTTTTCTTCTATATATTTTAAAAAAAAGATTTATAGAAATTCAATTAACAAATTAGATATTATATATTTTTTAAAAAAAAAATATGATAGTAAATTAAATTTTGGTTTGAATTATGATAAAAAAAATAATTTAAATTATGAGTTAAGTTTGTTGAAAAATAATTTTTTATATTTAGGAAATGATTTATTTATTAAAGGTGTAAAAAATAATTTTGGAAATTATAGTGAAATTAATTTAATTAATCCCATTAATTATATGAATAATTTTTATATTAAACATAAATTATTTTATAATTATATATTTAATAATTATTTAGGAGATAGTAATAATTTAAATATAAATTATGGTTACAAAAATTATTTTATATTTAAATTAAATGATTTTTTTAAATATAAATTTGGTATTAATTATATATATAATACTTTTTATAAGTATAAATATAATTATGATTTAAACTATTTTCAATTTTTTACTAATATTAATAATTATTTAAATATTAAAAAAAAAATTATTAAAAATTTTTTAATAATAAATAATTTTTATATTAATAAATTAGATAATAATATTTTACCTAAATATGGTTTTTATATAAATTTTAATAGTAAATTTACTTTTCCTAATATATATAATAATTTTTATAAAATGTACATTTCTTGATCTAAATATTTTTTTTTAAATAATCAATGAATATTTTTTATACATAATTATTTAGGTTATGGTAATGGTTTTAAAAATAATGTTTTACCTTTTTATGAAAATTTAGATCATTTAAAAGAAAAATCTTTACGTGTTTTTAATGAAAATATTAGTTATAATAATTATTATATAAGTAATAAAAAATTTTGTAATAATAAATGTTTTTTAAGTAGTAATAAAAATAATTTAGTATTTTTATTAACTAATGAGTTAATTATTCCTAATAAATTTATATTTTTGAATAATTATTTTTTAAATAAAAATGTTCGTGCATCTTGATTTATTGATAGTGGTTTTTCTTTAAATACAAATTTATTAAATAAATTATATTTAAAAGATTTTTTAAAAGTATCTACAGGTATTTCTTTAAAATTTACAACTTATTTTGGTACTATTAATTTATCTTATGGTTTTCCATTATATTGAAATATAAATGATAAAATTAGTAATTTTCAATTTAATATAG
Source organism: Candidatus Stammera capleta (assembly GCA_036689555.1). Taxonomy (GTDB): domain Bacteria; phylum Pseudomonadota; class Gammaproteobacteria; order Enterobacterales; family Enterobacteriaceae; genus Stammera; species Stammera capleta_U. The sequence goes on along the minus strand of CP144856.1, from coordinate 265,978 downwards.
GTAATTTTTTTTAATTTTTGGAGATATATGAAAAAATTTTTATTTTTATTTTTTTATTTTTGTTTTTTTTTAAATTCATTTGCATTTAATAATTTTAAATTTGCTATTTTAGATTTTGAAAAAATTTTTAAAGATTCTTTACAATATAAAAGAATTGTAAATAACATGAATTATTATTTTTATAAAAAATATTTATTTTTAAATAATGAAATTAATAATTTAATTAAAGAAAAAAGAATTTTTAAAGTTAAATATTTTAATTTAAATAATAAAAAAAAATATTTTTTAAATATTAAAAAGAAAAATATTTTTTTGAAAATAAGTAGATTAGAAAAAGAAATTAGTGATAAAAATATTAATATACATAATTTATTTATATATAAAATTAAAAAAATTCTTAATATTCTTATTAAAAAAAATAAGTATGATATTATTTTTGATAGTAATTCTATTTTTTATTATAATAAAAATATTTTTAATATAACTAATTATATAATAAATAAATTAAACTAATTTATTTTTTATAAAAAGAAATTATGTCTTATCCAAAATTTATACATTTGAATGTTCATAGTGATTATTCAATACAAGATAGTTTATGTAAAATAGATAATATTGTAAAAAAATCTTTTGATTTTAATATGCCTTGTGTAGCTTTAACTGATTTTTTTAGTTTATCTGCAATAATTAAATTTATTAAATTATCTTATAATTATGGTATTAAACCTATAGTAGGTTCTGATATTTGTGTTTTATATAAAAATTATTTATATAATATTACTTTATTAATAATGAATAAAGTAGGTTATAATAATTTAATTAAATTAATATCTATATCTTATAAAAATAAATATAGAAATAATGGTAAACTTATTGTAGATTATAATTTATTATTAAAATTTAACGATGGTTTAATATTTTTGTATTATATTAATTATGGTTTTATAAATTATAAAAATTTTATTAATTATGATTTTTTAATTTTAGAAGAATATATATTACTTTTAAAAAAATATATTAATGATAGATTATATATACAAATATTTAGAATTAATGCTTTAAATGAAAATAAATATTTAAATATTATTATTAATATAGCTAATTCTAATAATTTACCTTTAGTAGCAACTAATAAAATTATATTTTTTAATAAAAAAGATTTTTATATACATAAAATAAGATCAGCAATATATTATAATTGTTCTTTAAATAAAGTTAAATTATTTATAAATTACACTGATCAACAGTATTTTAAAAGTGAGTATGAAATGTGTAATTTATTTTCTGATATTCCAGAAGCTTTATATAATAGTGTTCAAATAGCTAAAAAATGTAATTTTATTTTTAAAAAAAAAAAAATTATTTTACCTAAATATCCTTTTTCTAATGAGAAATCTAATATTTTATTAAAAAAATTAGTATATAAAGGTTTGCATAAAAGAATAAATTTAAGTAAAAATAAAAAAATTTTAAGTAAATATTTATTTCGTATTAAAAAAGAATTAAATATAATAAATACTTTAAATATTTCAGATTATTTTTTAATAGTAATGGAATTTGTACAATGGTCTAAATTAAATGATGTATGAGTAGGTCCAGGAAGAGGTTCTGGAGCTGGATCATTAGTAGCTTATTTATTGTTTATTACGGAAATTGATCCTTTAAAATTTGATTTAATTTTTGAAAGATTTTTGAATTTAGAAAGAATTTCAATGCCAGATTTTGATATAGATTTTTGTATGAATAAAAGAGATAAAGTTATATCTCATATAGAAAATACTTATGGTTATAAATGTGTAGCTCAAATAGTTACATTTAATACTTTAACAGCTAAATCTGTATTAAGAGATGTAGGTAGAGTATTAGGTTATCCTTATAGTTTTATTGATTATTTAGCTAAATTAATACCTTATGATATTAATATAACTTTAAATAAAGCACTTATTCAAGAACCTAAATTATTAAATATATATAATTCTGATTTAGAGGTAAAAAAATTAGTTGATATTTCTATTTCTTTAGAAGGTATAATTAAAGGTATAGGTAAACATGCTGGTGGTATTGTAATATCTCCTTCTAATATAGATAATTATTGCTCTTTTTATTATGATGAAGAATCTAATAGATTAGTTACTCAATTAGATAAAAATGATATTGAATATGTAGGTTTAATTAAATTTGATTTATTAGGTTTAAGAACTTTAACTGTAATAAATAATTCAATTAAAATGATTCATAATAAATTAAATAATAATTTTAATATAAACAATATACCACTTAATGATAAATTAAGTTTTAAATTGTTAAAAGAAGCTAAAACTACTGCTGTATTTCAATTAGAATCTATTGGTATGAAAGATTTAATAAAGCGTTTACAGCCTGATAATTTTAATGAAATAATAGCTTTATTAGCTTTATTTAGACCTGGTCCTTTACAATCTGGTATGGTTGATAATTTTATTAATCGTAAAAGAGGTAAAGAAAAAATTTATTATCCTGATAAAAAATGACAACATAAATTATTAATACCAATATTAAAATATACTTATGGTATAATTTTATATCAAGAACAAGTTATGAAAATTGCTCAAGTTTTAGCTAATTATAGTTTAGCTTTAGCAGATTCTTTAAGAATGTCTATGAGTAAAAAAGATTATAGTCAAATGAAATTACATAAAAAAATTTTTAAAAATGGTTCTGTATCTTTAGGTATAGATACTAATTTATCTATGAAGATTTTTTCTTTAATGGAAAATTTTTCTAGTTATGGTTTTAATAAATCTCATTCTGTAGCTTATTCTTTTTTAGCTTATCAGACTTTATGATTAAAAACTCATTTTACTTCTGAATATATGGCTTCTTATATGAATGCTGATATTGATAATATTAATAAAATTACATTAATTATTAATGAAAGTAAAAAAATGGGTATAAAAATTATACCTCCTAATATTAATTTAAGTTTATACTATTTTAGTATAAATAATAAAAATGAGTTATTATATGGATTAGGAGCTATAAAAGGTATTGGTAAAAGTTCTATAAATTTAATTATTAAGTTACGTGATAAATATGGTAATTTTAAAGATTTTATTAGTTTTTGTATTTTAACTTTTTCTAGTAAAATTTCTAAATTAGTATTAGAAAAATTAATTTATTCTGGTGTTTTTGATCTATTTAATATAGATCGTTCTGTTTTAATAAAAAATATTAAGGAAGTAATGATTTTATCTAAATATAAACGTAATGAATTATTTTGTAAACAATTATCTCTATTTAAAAATAAAGATATTAATCAGTTATTATTATATAAAAAAATTAAAAATATGTTACCTTTACAGAATAAGGAATTTCTTTTACATAAAGAAAAAGAAGTTTTAGGTTTATATATAACTGATCATCCGATAAATAATTATATTTTAAATATAACAAAAAAATATTCTAATATTTATAGAATAAAAGATTTATATTTTTTAAAAATTAAAAAAAGCATTTATATTTTTGGTTTAATTATAAATATTAAATTTTTATATACTAAAAATAATAATCGTATATGTATATTAAATATTGATGATGGTACAGGTAATTTAGAATTAATTTTATTTAAAGATATATATAATAAATATTCATCTTTATTAAGTATTAATAATATTATAATTGTATTAGGTTTATTAAAATTTGAATTTAATAAATATAATATTTCTTTTTTAGCAAATAGAATAATTTTATATAATAAAAAGGTATAGTATGTCTAAATTTTGTTTTGTTACAAAAAAAAAAACTTTATCAGGTAATAAAAGATCTTTTTCTATGAATTCTAGTAAAAAAAAATTTTTTCCTAATTTACATAAAAAACGTATTTGAGTAAAAGAGAAAAAAAAATTTATTAGATTAAAAGTTTCAGCTAAAGGAATAAAAATTATTGATAAATTAGGTATAAATAAATTTTTACATATTAGAGGTATAAAAAATGGCAAAAAATAAAAGAATTAAAATTAAGTTAATTTCTTCTTCTGGAAGTAAACATTTTTATACTTCTACTAAAAATAAATTTAACTCTAAAAAAAAAATTTCTCTTAAAAAATATGATCCTATATTTAGAAAACATTTTATTTATAATGAAATAAAAATTTAGTTTTTAAATTATTTTTTATATTTTTTTAGAAATTTTATCTATTATAAATTTTTTATTTATTAGTAATTTATTTTTTTTATTTATTGATAATAAAATATAATTTTTATTTTTTATTTTTTTAATTTTTCCTATTATACCTCCTTTAGTTAAAATTTTGTCATTTATTTTAAGATTATTAATTATATTTTTATGTTCTTGTTTTTTTTTTTTATACGGATAAATTATTGTAATATAAAATAATATAGTAAAAAATATTATTATACTTAAATTTAGGTAAAAATTAAATTTTCAATCCATGTTATTTATATTTTATAATATTTATTTTTTAAAAAATTACATATTCCTTTATAATTAGGGGTAATTCCTTGATCACCTTTTTTTCATTGAGCTGGGCAAACTTTTTTATTTTTTGTACTAAAATTTATTGCATCTATTAATCTAATAATTTCGTTTATATTTCTACCTAATGGTAAGTCATTAATAGATAGATGTCTTATAATTTTATTTTTATCTATTATAAATGTTGCTCTTAATGATGTACCAGTATTTTCATCTTCTACATTGTATTTTTTTTGTATTGTTTTTTTTATATCTGATATTATTTTAAAATTTAATTTTCCTATACCACCTTTATTTATTGAAGTTTTTTTTCATGCTATATGTGTATATACTGAATCTATAGATATACCTAGTAATTTAATTTTTCTATTTTTGAAATTTTCAAATTGATTGTTGAATTCTAATATTTCTGATGGACATACAAATGTAAAATCTAATGGTCAGAAAAATAGTACTGTATTTTTATTTTCTATTTCTTTTCAAAAATCTATTTTAATAATTTTATTATTTGTATCTACTAGTTCTGCTTGAAAATTAGGTGCTATTTTATTTACTAACATTGTTTATTCCAGTAATTTAAAATTCATATTTATAATGTATAATAATATCATTATAAATTGTAATTAGTAATATTATATTAATAAATATTTTTATTTAAATTTATGTGTATTAATAAATTTATTGTTGTTGAAGGTATAGATGGTTCTGGAAAATCTACATTATGTAATGTTTTAGTAGATTTATTAAATTGTATGGGTATTAAAAAAGTTTTATTAGTACGTGATCCAGGAGGTAATAATTTTTCTGAAAAAATACGTAATTTAGTTTTATCAAATAAAATAAATTATTCTAATATTTCTAAAAAATCTATATTATTAATGATGTATGCTTCTCGTATTCAATTAATTGAAAAAACTATTATTCCTGCTATAAATTCTGGATATTATGTTATATCTGATAGATTTCATTTAAGTACATTAGCATATCAAGGTTATGGTTGAAATGTAAGTAAAAAATTAATTTTTATGTTAAATAAAAATTTTGTGAATTTTTATCCATATTTAACAATATACTTAGATATTTCACCGTTAGTAGCTATAAAACGTTTGTTATTTTTTAGAAAATTAGATTTTATTGAATCTCAAGGTATAGGATTTTTATATAGAATAGTAAGTTTTTATAGAAAATATTTTCGTAATAGAAATGATGTAATTATATTAAATGGTAATTTAAGTAAAAAAAAAGTGTTTTTAAATTTAAAAAATAAAATATTATCTTGATTTAAATTTTAAAATAAAATGTATCCATGATTAAATTTTTTATATAAAAAAATAATTAATTCTAAAATAATGTTATGTAAAAATTGTAATTTATTAATAAATTATTCTTGTAATTTAGGAGTAGATTTACTAGTATTTAAATTAGTTAAATGAATTTTATGTTTAAATAAAAAAAATAAAATTTGTAATAATTGTATAAATTGTAATTTATTTAAATTTAATAATCATCCAAATTTTATTATTATTAATAATAAAGATTTAAATATTTATTTTATTAAAAAAATTATTATTTTTTTAAATAAAAGTTTGTATTTTAGTTTTTTTAAAATTATTTATTTTATTAATTTTAATTTTTCTAATTCTTTTGTATTTAATTATTTATTAAAATTAATGGAAGAACCAAATTATAAATTAATATTGATATTTTCTTATTTAAATTCTAATAATATACCTCTTACTTTTTTAAGTAGATGTCATAGATATAATTTATTAGTTCCAAAAGAATCATTTGTATATAAATGAATAAATAATAATTTAAATAATATTATTTTTAATAAATCTAATATATTAACTTCTATACGTTTAAATAATAATTCTCCTTTAGATTCTATTTCTTTTTTAAAGAAAAAATGATTTTTAAGAATAAATATTTTACATATGGTAAAAAATATTTTTTATTTAAATATTACTAATATAATTAATATATTGAGTAGTTCTATTATTAAATTAAATTTGTATATTTTATATACTATTTTTTTAGATTCTTTAAATTATAAATATACTAATAAAATTTATAATTTAGATGCTATAGATATATTAAAAAATATAAGAAGTAAGGTTTATTTTAAAAATATTAATGTAATATTAAAAAAGATAATTATTTGTATTAATAATTTTAATAATAATTTAAATATTAATAAAGATATTTTAATTTATGATTTATCATATAATATTTATTATTTAATTAATAAAAAACCATAATGGTATTTTATATATGTGATTAATTGATTCTCATTGTCATATTGATCTTTTACTTTGTAATAAGAATAATAAAATAAATATTTTAAAATTATTAAATTTATTTAAAAAAAAAAAATTTTTATATTTATTAACTATATCAATAAATATGAAAAATTTTTTTCACATTTTTAGTTTATTTTCATATATAGATATGATTAAATTATCTTGTGGTATACATCCATATTATGTTAAAAATATTAGTAATAGTGATTTTTTAGATTTAGAAAAATTTATTTCTTATAAAAAAATTATTGCTGTTGGTGAAACAGGTTTAGATTATAAAATTAATATGAGTAAAGAAAATAAAAAAAAACAAAAAGATATTTTTATTTATCATTTATATCTTGCTGATAAATACAAAAAACCTTGTATTATACATACAAGAAATTCTTTTAATGATACTTGAAATATAATTAAAAAATTTAATGTAAATTTATTTGGTGCTGTTATACATTGTTATAGTTATTTTAAAAAAAAAGAATTATTTAAATTTTTAAATTGTGGTGTTTATATATCTATTTCTGGTTTAATAACTTATAAAAATAATTTTTTATTACAAAAAATTATAAAATATATTCCTTTAAATAAATTATTAATTGAAACTGATTCTCCATATTTAACTCCTTATCCTTATAAAAAATTTATAAATTGTCCTTCTAAAATTATATTTATATTTAAAAAAATTTCTGAACTTAAAAAAATAAGTTTTTATGAAGTTTTAAATTGCAATATGAATAATTTTTTAAATTTATTTAAAATTTCTTAATTGTTTTTTTTTAATAATAAAAATTTGGTATTTTTTTTTTTTTATTTTAATTCAACTAATTTTAATTAATTTATTTTTTTTTATAATTTTTTTTTTTTGGTGTCCTGTTTCACAAATTAAATATCCTTTTTTATTTAAATATTTGTATGATTTATGAATTATTTTTTGTATTAAAAAAGTACCTTTATTTTTACTTACGAGAGCTATTTTAGGTTCATATAAATATTCTTTTGGTAAATATTTTATATCTTTTTTATTTATATATGGGGGATTACTAATTATAAGATCATATTTATTTTTTATTTTTTTAAATAAATTTGATTTTATTAATTTAATTTGTTTATTTTTTTTGTGAATTAAAATATTTTTTTTAGCTATATTAAGTGCTTTTTGAGATATATCCACAGCATCTATTTTAGATTTAGGAAATATATATGCACAAGATATAGCTATACATGCACTTCCAGTACATAAATCCAATATTTTTTTAGGATAAAAATTTTTATTGATGAAATAAAATTTATTTTTTATTATTTCTGATATAGGTGATCTAGGTATTAAAGCTCCATAATTTATATAAAATTTTCTATTACAAAATCATATATTTTTAGTAAGATATGCTATAGGAATTCTTTTTTTTATTCTTAACTGAGCTAATTTAAATATTTTTTTTTTTTGTTTTTTTGTTATTTTATAATATTTAATTTTGTTATATTTTTTATTTATATTTATTTTTAAAATTGAATATATTAAATGTATCGTTTCTGTATAAAAATTATACGTTCCATGACCATAATATATATTATTTTTTTTGAATAATTTATTACAATATTTAATTAAATTTAGTAAAAGTAATTTATTTTTCATATTTATATAATATAATAATATATATATAATTTATATATTTATTACGGAAGTGGCGAAATTGGTAGACGCACTAGAGTTAGGGTCTAGTACTTTATGTGTACGAGTTCAAATCTCGTCTTCCGTATGTTTTGGGGTATAGCCAAGTGGTAAGGCATCGGGTTTTGATCCCGAGATCTCAGGTTCGAATCCTGGTACCCCAGTTAAAGCTACGTAGCTTAGTTGGTTAGAGCACAGCATTCATAACGCTGAGGTCACAGGTTCAATTCCTGTCGTAGCTATTAAAATTTAATTTTTGATTATTATGTGTGAAAAAATATATATAAAAACTTGAGGTTGTCAAATGAATCATTATGATTCAAATAAAATTAAAGTATATTTAAGTAATTATATGAAATATTTATTGGTTTATTGTTTAAATGATGCAAATATAATTATATTAAATACTTGTTCAGTACGTCAAAAAGCTCAAGATAAATTATTTTTTTTTCTTGATAGAATTAAGAATATTAAAAAATATAAAAATAATTTAATTGTTGCTGTAGGTGGTTGTGTTTCAGTACAAGAAAAAGAAAATATTTTTTCACGTAATAATGTTGTTGATATAATTTTTGGTCCGCAGACTTTACATAAAATTTATGATTTTATTTTAGATTTTAGAAAAAATAAAAAAAAAATTATTGATGTATCTTTTTCTGGTATAGAAAAAAATATTATTACTTCTAATAAATATAATTTAAATTTTAATAGAAGATCATTATCTTATGTTTCTATTATGGAAGGTTGTAATAAATTTTGTTCTTATTGTATAGTTCCTTTTACTAGAGGTAAAGAAATTAGTAGGTCTCCAGAAAATATTATTTCTGAAATATGTAGATTATCTTTATATGGTATTTCTGAAATAAATTTATTAGGTCAAAATGTTAATGCTTACAATAGTTTTTTTAAAAATAATAAAAAATGTAATTTTTCTGATTTATTAAAATTAGTATCTAATATAGATGGTATTAAAAGAATAAAATTTACTACTAGTCATCCTAATAATTTCACTAATGAATTGATAAATTCTTATAGTAAAATAGATAAAATAATTAATTTTTTACATTTACCTATTCAAAGTGGTTCAAATAATATTTTAAAAAAGATGCGTAGAGGTTATACTGTAGAATATTATAAAAAATTAATTAAAAAAATTTTATGTGTTAGAAAAAATATGGTTTTTGGTTCTGATTTTATAGTTGGTTTTCCTTCAGAAACTGATGATGATTTTCAATTAACTTTAGATTTAATATCAGAAATTAAATTTGATAATAGTTTTGTATTTATGTATTCACCTAGACCACATACTAGATCTTTTAATATTTTAGATAATATAAGTATAAAAAAAAAAAAAAATAGATTATATAAAATTAATGATTTACTTTATTTAAATTCTATTTATTGAATTAACAAAATGATTAATTCTATACAAAAAGTATTAGTTGAAGGTATTTCTAATAAAAATCCAGATTTTTATTTTGGTTATACTGAGAATAGTAAAATAATTTATTTTAAATGTAGTAAATTATTTTTAGGTAAATTAGTTGAAGTAAAAATTTTAAAATTATATAAAAATTATTTATATGGTATTTTAATTTAAATTTAATAATGAAAAAAAAAAGATTTAATTTTTTTTTAAAAACAAGATATAGTTTAATAAAACCTAAAACTAAAATGCAATTTAGTTATATAAATAATATTATAACTAAAGTTGTTACTTTTGGTATAGGTGTATCAGGAACTGGAAAAACATATTTAGCTACAGCAGCAGCTATAGATTATCTAAAAAAAAAAAAAATATATAGAATTATATTAGCTAGACCTATAGTTGAAGCAGGAGAAAGATTAGGTTATTTACCTGGTAGTTTTAATCAAAAAATTAATCCTTATTTATGTCCTATATATGACATTTTATTTGAAATATTAGGTCCAAATTTTAATGAAAAATATATATCTCATAATATTATTGAAGTAGTACCTTTAGCATATATGAGAGGTAGAACATTTAACGATTCTTTTATTATATTAGATGAAGCTCAAAATACTACTATCTCTCAAATGAAAATGTTTTTGACACGTTTGGGTTTTAATTCTAAAGTAGTTATTAATGGTGATATATCTCAAATAGATTTACCTAATAAAAATTCTTCTGGTTTAAAACATGCTATTAATGTATGTAAAAATATACATGATGTAGGTATAACTTTTTTAGGTGTTGAAGATATTATGCGTTCTTCAATTGTAGCAAATATAGTTAAAGCTTATAATAATAATTTATAAATAATGTGTAAATATTTTTTAAATATTATAAATTGTTGTAATGATTGTTTTTTATTACCTAAAAAAATTTTTTTTTATAAATGATTATGAAAATTAAATATTTTTTTTAATATTAAAAAAACAGTTACATTAGTTTTAGTTAATAAAAAAATTATTTGAAAATTAAATAAAAAATTTAGAAATAAAAATTTTGCTACTGATGTATTATCTTTTGTTTTTAAAATAAAATATTTAAAATTTAATTTTTTAGGAGAAATTATAATTTCTCCTTTAGTAATTTTAGAAAAATCTATTAAAAAAAATATAAATTACTTTTTTTATTTTTCTTATTTATTAATACATAGTTTATTACATATATTAGGATTTGATCATAATACATATTCTAGTTTTAAAATTATGAGAACATTAGAATGTTTTTTTTTATTTAAATTAAAAAAAATTTATTTTTATGAAAATTTATTAACAAATAAAAATTATGAGTAATTTAAATTCTTTAAAAAATTTTAATACTTTTAACTTAAGTGTTAAATCTAATACTATTTATATAGTTGATAATTTATCTGATTTAAAAAAAATTACTTTTATAAATTTTAAAAAAAAAATATATACTTTAATTTTAGGTTGTGGTAGTAATATACTTTTTTTAAATAATTTTTATGGAAGTATTATAATTAATAGAATAAAAGGTATTAAAATTAAACAAAATATTGATTTTTGATATTTAAATATTTATTCTGGTGAGTTATGATCCGATTTAGTTAATTTTTCTATTTATAATGGTATTTATGGTTTAGAAAATTTATCTTTTATTCCTGGTACTGTAGGTGGAGCAGTAGTAAATAATATAGGTGCTTATGGTTTAGAAGTAAAAAAATTTTTTTATTATGTTAAAATACTAGATTCTTATACAGGTAATTTTTTTTTTTTAAAAAAAAAAGATTTATATTTTTCTTATAGAAATAGTATTTTAAAAAATTTAATTAATAATCGTTTTATAATTATAAAAGTTGGTTTAATTATTAAAAAAGAATGAAAACCTTGTTTAATTTATAAAGATTTATTAAATTTTTTTGATCCTTTAAATCCTTCTATAAATATAGAAGATATTTATTTCAAAATTTTAGATTTTAGAAATAATAAATTACCTAAAACAAAAACATTAGGTAATGCTGGTAGCATATTTAAAAATCCTATAATTGATATTTTTTATTATAATTATATTAAAAATATTTATTTTCCTTTTTTTGATGATACTAATTTTAGTATTAATAAAAATAAAATTAAAGTATCTGCAGCTTTATTGATTGATATATGTGGTTTAAAAGGTTATACTATTGGATGAGCTAAAATTTATGATAAACAACCTTTAATTATTGTTAATTTAGGTAATGCTTTACCTAAACATATTTATTCTTTAATTTTATATGTTAGGAAAAAAATATTTATAAAATTTAATATTTTTTTGGAGCTTGAAATTAAAATTATTGATTTTTTTTCCTTAGTAAAAAAAAAAGAATTTTTTAAAATTTAATTTATTAAAATACTAAATTAGTATTTTAAACATTTAACTTTAGATATTAATGAATATTAATTTATTTACTTCTAAAAGAAATTATTTTTTTATATTATTAGTAGTTATTTTGATATATATAAATAATTTTGTTTTTTATAATTTTTTTCTTTTGTTTCTTTGTATATTAAATATATTTTTTTCTTTTTTATGTTTTTATTTATTTAAATTAACTTATCTAGGAAGAAAAATTTTTTTATATTTTATAAAATCTAAAATAGAAATTTCTAAAATTTATTGACCTTCAAAGTATGAAGTTATTAAAACTGTTTTAATAGTTACTTTTTTAAGTGTTTTAATTTCTATTATAGTATGAATATTAGATAATTTTTTATTATATATAATTTCTATTATTCTTAATTTGAGGTTTATCTAAATGTTAGATAATAAAAAAAAAAAAAATTGGTATGTGATACAAGTTTTTTCTAGTTTTGAAAAAAAAGCTATAAAATCATTAAAAGATTATATTAAATTATATGGTGTAAAAGATGATTTTGGAGATATTCTAATTCCTACTGAACAGGTTATAGAAATTAAAAATGGTATTCGTAAAAAAAGTGAACGTAAATTTTATCCAGGATATTTTTTAATTAATATGGTTATGAATGATAGGAATTGATATATAATTCGTAAAGTTCCAAAAATTATAGGTTTTATAGGAGGTAATTTAGGTAATCCTTGTCCTATTAGTAATAAAGAAATTAAAATTATTAAAAATAAATTGAGTAAAATTAAAAATGGTAAACCTAGACCTAAAGTTTTGTTTGAATATGGTGAATTAGTTAGAGTTAATAGTGGTCCTTTTTCTGATTTTAATGGTACCGTAGAAGAGGTTGATTATGATAAAAATCGTTTAAAAGTTTCTGTTCTAATTTTTGGAAGATCTACTCCTGTAGAATTAGATTTTTCTCAAGTTGAAAAAAATAATTAAATTTAAAATTTTTTTAAAAAAAAATAAAATGTTTAAAAAAGTACAATTTTATATTAAATTACAAGTTTTATCTGGTATGGCTAATCCTAGTCCTCCTGTAGGTCCTATTTTAGGACAAAAAGGTATTAATATTATGAATTTTTGTAAATTATTTAATAAGAAAACTAGTTCTTTAAGTAAAGGTATTCCAATACCTGTAATAATATCAGTTTATTCTGATCGTAGTTTTAGTTTTATTACTAAAAGTCCTCCTGTTTCTTATCTTATTAAAAAGGAAGTTTCTTTAAGTTCTGGTTCTAAAAAACCTGGACATGATATTATTGGTTATATTACTAAAAAATCTGTATTAAATATAGCTAAAATAAAATTTTCTGATTTATATGGTTGTAGTTTAAAATCAATATCTAATTCTGTAATTGGTACGGCTCGTTCTATGGGTATTTTAATAAAAGATTAGTTAAGGTTTTTATATGAATATTAATCAATTACATTTTAATAAAGATAATTTAATTAAAATATTTAATTTTATTAAGAATAAATCTAAAATTAATTTTATAGAATCTATAGATATAGCAATTAATTTATCTATAGATACTAAAGATGTAACTCAGAATATTAAAGGTAATGTTTTGTTACCTCATAATTTTGGTAAAAAAAAAAAAATAATAGTTTTTACTCCTAAATCTAAAGAAAGTATTGCTTATTCTTCTGGTGCTTTTTTAGTAGGTATGGATGACTTATTTGATAAAGTAAAAAATAATCTTATTGAATATGATGTTGTTATATCTAGTTTAGAAGCTGTTAATTTAGTAAGTAATTTAGGTCCAATATTAGGTCCTAAAGGGTTAATGCCTAATTTAAAGTTAGGTACTATTACAAATGATTTGGAGAAAACTATTTTAAATTTTACTAAAGGTCAAATAACTTATAAGAATGATAGATTTGGTATTATACATAGCATAATAGGTAAAATTAATTTTACTAATGATCAATTATTAGATAATTTTATTTGTTTTGTTAATTCAGTAGAATTTAATAAACCTAATAATTTTAAAGGTAGTATTTTTTTAAAAAATATTTATGTTTCTAGTACTATGGGAAAAAGTTTTTTAGTTAAATTTAATACTACTTAATCTCAATATAGATTATTATTATTTTATGAGGAATTTTTATAAATGGTTAAATTATGTAAGAAAAAATTTATATATAAAATAAAAAAAAAATTAGATAAATCTTTATCTATAATGGTATTAAATTTTAGTAATTTATCTGCAAATGAATTAAATTTATTTCGAAGTGATGTAAAAAATAGTGGTTCACATTTGGTAGTTATACGTAATAGTTTATTAAAAGTTTTTTTATGTAAATCTAGTTTAAGTTATTTAAATAATTATTTATATGGTCCTATTATTTTATGTTTTTCTACAAAAAATTATAGTACTTTATCAAAAATTTTAATTAAATATTTAGAAAAATATAAAGATAATTTAGTTTTAAAATCTATATCTATAGATAAAAAAAATGTTTCTTTAGATTTAAATTATAAATTATCTTTTTTATCTTCTGTTAAAAAATGTTTAATATATTTAATTTTTATTTTTAAAGAAATTTTTATATTTAGATTATTACGTGTTTTATTATTTTTAAAAAATGTTAAATTTTAATTAATTATTAAATTTTAGGTTATATATGAGTATTAATAAAGATAAAATTTTAGAACAAATATGTTCTATGTCATTAATTGATTTAGTTGAGTTAATAGATGCTATAGAAAAAAAATTTAGTATTAATGTTAATGATTATAAGTTTAATTCTTCTAAAGGTAGTGATAATACTAAAGTAAAAGAAGATAAAAATGAATTTGATTTATTTTTAAATTCAGTAGGTAATAATAAAATAGCAGTAATTAAGATAGTTCGTAATTTTTTAAATTTAGGTTTAAAAGAAGCAAAGGATTTAATTGAATCTTCTCCAGTTCTTATTAAAGATAAAATGGATAAAAAGAATTTAAATATTTTAAAAAAATCTTTAGAAGATGTTGGAGCAATTGTAGATGTTAAATAAATTTATTAGTTATTTTAAAAATTATATAAGATAGTATGATTTATTTTAATTTTGATAGAAAACGTATACGTAAAAATTTTAGTAAGATTCCTGATATTTTAAATATTCCTTATTTATTATCTATACAGGTGTCTTCTTATAATAATTTTTTATATGGTTCGAAAAATAAAAATTCAGGTTTAGATTTATCTTTTAAATCTGTATTTCCTATTCTAAATTATAATAAAAATATTGAATTACAATATATAAATTATAAATTTGAAAAACCTTTTTTTAATGATAGGGAATGTAAAATAAGAGGTTTAACTTATTCTTTAATTTTAAAAGTTAAATTACGTTTAGTTATTTATGATAATAATTATGTAGATAAAAAAATTATAAAATCTTCTTATAATCAAGAAGTATATATGGGAGATATACCTTTAATGACTGATCGAGGTACATTTGTAGTTAACGGTACTGAAAGAGTTGTAGTATCTCAATTACATCGTAGTCCTGGAGTATTTTTTGGTAGTGATAGTAATAAAGGAAAATCTTATAAATCTGGTAAAATTTTATTTAATGCTAGAATAATACCTTATAGGGGATCATGATTAGATTTTGAATTTGATATTAAAGATAATTTATATTTGCGTATAGATAGAAGACGTAAATTACCTGCTACAATAATATTAAAAGCTTTAAAATTAAGTAAATCTGAAATATTAAAGATATTTTTTAATTTTATTATTTTAGATATAATAGAAGATAATTTTTTTATGCATTTAAATCCTCTTAAATTAAGAGGAGAAATATTAAATTTTGATATTTTATTTAAAGATAAATTATATGTTAGTAAAAATACCAGAATTACTATTAGACATATAAAAAAAATGCAAAAAGATAATGTAAATTATATCCAAGTTTCTAAAGAATATGTAGTTGGTAAAATTTTAGCTAAAGATTATAAAATTAATTTATCTAAAAATAATTATAGTGTTTTAGAATCAAATACTAAATTAAATTTAGATTTATTAGATAAGATATGTAATTCAAATATTTCTAGTATTAAAATTTTATATATTAATGAATTAGATCATGGTCCTTATATATCTAATACTTTATTAATAGATAATACATTAAATTATAGTGAAGCTTTAATAGAAATATATAGAATGATAAGACCTGGAGAACCTCCTACTTTAGAAGCTGCTGAAAATTTATTTAATAATTTATTTTTTTCTGTTGATAGATATGATTTATCTAAAGTTGGTCGTATGAAATTTAATATGTCTATAGGTAGAAAAAATGTTGATGGTCCTATGACTTTACAGTTTCAAGATATTATTGATACTATTAAAAAGTTAATTTGTATTAAAGATGGTTTAGGTAGTGTTGATGATATAGATCATTTAGGTAATAGAAGAGTTCGTTCTGTAGGTGAAATGGTGGAAAATCAATTTCGTATTGGTTTAGTTAGAATTGAAAAAACTATTAAAGAACGTTTATCTTTAAATTTATTTGATAATTTATCTATTAAAAATATTATTAATGCTAAACCTTTATCTGCTATAATAAAAGATTTTTTTTGTTCTAGTCAATTATCTCAATTTATGGATCAAAATAATCCATTATCTGAAATTACTCATAAACGTAGAATTTCTGCTTTAGGTCCAGGTGGTTTAACTCGTGAAAGAGCTGGTTTTGAGGTAAGAGATATACATCCTACACATTATGGTAGAGTTTGTCCAATAGAAACTCCTGAAGGTCCAAATATAGGATTAATTAATTCTTTATCTATTTATGCTCGTATTAATAGTTATGGTTTTTTAGAAACTCCATATAGATTAGTAAAAAATGGTTGTGTAACTAATGATATTCATTATTTGTCTGCTATAGAAGAAGGTAATTATATTATAGCTCAAGCAAATTTAAATTTAAATAAAGATAATTATATTAAAGATGATTATATAATTTGTAGATATAAAGGTGAGTTTAGTTTATTTAATGTTTTACAAATTAATTATATGGATATTTCAGCTCAACAAATAGTTTCTATAGGAGCTTCTTTAATACCTTTTTTAGAGCATGATGATGCTAATAGAGCATTAATGGGTGCTAATATGCAACGTCAAGCTGTTCCTTGTTTAATTCCTGATAAACCTTTAGTAGGTACTGGTGTAGAATATATTATAGCTAGAGATTCTGGTATTTTAGTTTTAGCTAAAAATGATGGTAAAGTTAAATATGTTGATTCTTCTAAAATAATCATTGAAACAAATAATTTTTTGAATAAATTAAATTTATATAAGACATTAGATATTTATAATTTAGTAAAATATTCTCGTTCTAATCAAAATACTTGTATTAATCAAAAACCTAATGTTATTTTAGGTGAAAATATTAAAAAAGGTGATATATTAGCTGATGGTTTTTCTACTGATTTAGGAGAATTAGCATTAGGACAAAATGTTAGAGTAGCATTTATGCCTTGACATGGTTATAATTTTGAAGATTCTATTTTAATATCTGAAAGAATAGTACATAAAGATATTTTTACTACTATACATATTCAAGAATTATCTTGTATATGTAGAGATACTAAATTAGGTGTTGAAGAAATTACTGCTGATATACCCAATGTTAGTAATTCTGTTTTATCTAAATTAGATGAAAGTGGAATTATTTATATTGGAGCTGAAGTTTTTGGTGGAGATATATTAGTAGGTAAAATTACTCCTAAAGGTGAAACTCAATTAACTCCTGAGGAAAAACTTTTACGTGCTATATTTGGAGAAAAAGCTTCTGAAGTTAAAGATTCTTCTTTAAGAGTTCCTAATGGTTGTAATGGTACTGTTATAGATATACAAATTTTTACTCGTGAAGGTGTTACTAAAGATAAAAGATTATTAAATATAGAAGAATTTAAATTAAAAGAAATTAAAAATAAAATATTAAGTGAATTAAATTTTTTTAAAGTTATTTTAGTAAATTATATTAAGAATATTTTGAAAAATAATAATATTATTATAGATTTAAATTTTAATTATGAAGATATATTTAAATTAAATATATATAATTTAACTATTAAAAATCAAATTGATGATTTATTAAAATCTTATAAAAAATTAGAAGATATTTTTTATAAAAAATTAAATAAATATCATAATAAAATTATTCAAAATAATGAATTGTCTCCTGGTGTTTTAAAAATTGTGAAAGTTTTTTTAGCTTTAAAACGTCAAGTTCAAGTAGGTGATAAAATGGCTGGTAGACATGGTAATAAAGGTGTTATATCTAAAATATGTCCAGTAGAAGATATGCCTTATGATAAAGAAGGTGTTTCTATTGATATAGTTTTAAATCCTTTAGGTGTTCCTTCTAGAATGAATATAGGTCAAATATTAGAAACACATTTAGGTATGGCTTCTAAATTAATAGGAGATAAAATTAAATTTATGTTAGATAATAATTTTAATATTTGTAAAATAAGAGAATTTATTCAAAGTATTTATTCTTTAGGTAATAAAACTATTGATTTAAATTTATTTAATGATAAAGATTTTATTATTTTAGCAAAAAATTTATCTTATGGTTTTCCTTTTGCAACTCCGGTATTTGATGGTATTAAAGAAGATGAAATTAAAAATTTATTTAAAATTATTAATATACCAAGTTCAGGACAAATAGATTTATATGATGGTTTAACAGGTAAAAAATTTGAAAGACCTGTAACGGTAGGTTATATGTATATGATGAAATTGAATCATTTAGTAGATGATAAAATACATGCTAGATCTACTGGTTCATATAGTTTAATAACACAACAGCCTTTAGGTGGTAAATCTCAATTTGGTGGACAAAGATTTGGTGAAATGGAAGTATGAGCATTAGAAGCTTATGGTGCAGCTTATACTTTACAGGAAATGTTAACTGTAAAATCTGATGATGTTAATGGTAGGACAAAAATATATAAAAATATAGTTAATGGAAATCATCAGATGGATCCTGGTATGCCAGAATCTTTTAATGTTTTAATTAAAGAAATTTGTTCTTTAGGTATAAATATTGAATTAGATAATAATTAATTTTAAATAATTAATTTAATTATTTTATATTTTAAAGGTTATTATTATTGTGAATAATTTTACTAATTTTTCTAAAAAATCTCTTAATAAAGAGTTTAATTCTATTAAAATAACTTTAGCTTCTCCTAAAATTATTAAATCTTGATCATATGGAGAAGTTAAAAAGCCAGAAACGATTAATTATCGTACTTTTAAACCTGAAAGAGATGGTTTATTTTGTTCTCGTATTTTTGGTCCTATTAAAGATTATGAATGTTTATGTGGTAAATATAAGAGACTTAAATATAAGGGAGTAATATGTGAAAAATGTGGTGTAGAAGTTACTAAGACTAAAGTACGTCGTGAAAGAATGGGTCATATTATATTATCTTCTCCTGTAGCACATATTTGATTTTTAAAGTCTTTACCTTCTAGAATTAGTTTATTATTAAATATTTCTTTAAGGGATGTAGAAAAAATTTTATATTTTGAATCTTATATAGTTATTGATCCAAGAGAAAGTACTTTAAAAGTACATCAAATTTTAGATGAAGAACAGTATTTAAATTTTTTTCAAGAATTTGGTGGTAATTTTGATGCACGTATGGGTGCGGAAGCAATACAATATTTATTAAAAAACATTAATTTAAATAAAAAATATAAAAAATTATTTAAAAAATTAAAAAAGGTTAATTCTGAAATTAAAAAAAAAAAAATAACTAAACGTATAAGATTAATTGAATTTTTTTTAAATTCTGGTAATAAACCTGAATGAATGATATTAGAAATTTTGCCAGTTTTACCTCCTGATTTAAGACCTTTAGTACCTTTAGATGGAGGTAGATTTGCTACTTCTGATCTTAATGATTTATATAGAAGAGTTATAAATCGTAATAATCGTTTAAAAAGACTTTTAGATTTATCTGCTCCTGAAATAATTATTAAAAATGAAAAAAGAATGTTACAGGAAGCTGTTGATGCATTATTAGATAATGGTAGAAGAGGTTTTGTTATTACTGGTTCTAATAAAAGACCATTAAAATCTTTAGCTGATATGATTAAAGGTAAACAAGGAAGATTTAGACAAAATTTGTTAGGTAAAAGAGTTGATTATTCTGGTAGATCTGTTATAACAGTAGGTCCATATTTACGTTTATATCAATGTGGTTTACCAAAAAAAATGGCTTTAGAATTATTTAAACCTTTTGTATATGGTAAACTTGAAAGTCAAGGTATAGTAAATACAATAAAATCTGCTAAAAAAATGGTTGAAGATGAAGATCCAATTATATGAGAT
The DNA here is from genome assembly GCA_036689555.1 of Candidatus Stammera capleta. GTDB lineage: Bacteria > Pseudomonadota > Gammaproteobacteria > Enterobacterales > Enterobacteriaceae > Stammera > Stammera capleta_U. The sequence continues at coordinate 245,347 of CP144856.1, read as the reverse complement.
ATTTTAGAAGAAGTAATTAAACAACATCCTATTTTATTAAATAGAGCACCTACATTACATCGTTTAGGTATACAAGCTTTTGAACCTTTGTTAATTGAAGGTAAAGCAATACAATTACATCCATTAGTTTGTGCAGCTTATAATGCTGATTTTGATGGAGACCAGATGGCTGTACATATTCCTCTTACTTTAGAGGCTCAATTAGAAGCAAGGGCATTAATGATGTCTACTAATAATATTTTATCTCCAGCTAGTGGTGAACCTATAATTGTACCATCTCAAGATGTTATTTTAGGTTTATATTATATGACTAGAAAAAAGGTAGGTTGTTTAGGAGAAGGTATGTTAGTAGCTGATTATAATGAAGCTCAATATTTATATACAAATAATTTAGTAACTTTACATACTAAAATTAAATTTAAAGTTATTGAATTTAAATTTATTAGTTTTAATAAATTTAAAGAACATAAATTTATAGTAGATACTACTATAGGTAGAGTTATATTATGAAATATTTTTCCTAAAGGTTTATCTTTTTCTTTAGTAAATAAAGTTTTAAATAAAATTGAGGTTTCAAAAATTTTTAGTATTTGTTATAAATTATTAGGTTTAAAAGAAACAGTTATTTTTGCTGATAATATTATGTATATGGGTTTTAATTATGCTACTATTTCTGGTTCTTCAGTAAGTATTGATGATATGGAAATACCTAAAAATAAAAATGATATTGTTAAAGAAGCTGAAAATGAAGTTAATGAAATACAAGAGCAATTTCAATCTGGTTTAGTTACTTTAGGTGAAAAATATAATAAAGTTATAGATATATGAGTAACAGCTAATGAAAAAATAGTTCAATCTATGATGGATAATTTATCTGTAGAATGAGTTAATATTAATGGTAGTATTAAAAAGCAAGATTCTTTTAATAGTGTTTTTATGATGGCTGATTCTGGTGCTAGAGGTTCTGCTGCTCAAATTAGACAATTAGCTGGTATGAGAGGTTTAATGGCTAAACCTGATGGTTCTATAATAGAAACTCCTATTACTGCTAATTTTAGAGAAGGTTTAAGTGTATTACAATATTTTATCTCAACTCATGGTGCTAGAAAAGGTTTAGCTGATACAGCTTTAAAAACTGCTAATTCTGGTTATTTAACTCGTCGTTTAGTTGATGTTGCTCAAGATTTAGTTGTTATTGAAAAAGATTGTAAAACTAAAGAAGGTATATTAATGTCTTCTATAATTGAAGGTAATGATATAAAAGAATCTTTAAAAGAAAGAATTTTAGGTAGAGTTTTATTAAAAGATATTTATTATCCTAATTCTAAAAAAATTTTAATTAAGAAAAATACTTTATTAAATGATATGTATTGTGATTTAATAGAAAAATCTGCTATTCATACTGTTAAGGTTCGTTCTGCTGTTACATGTGAGACTAGTTTTGGTATATGTTCATATTGTTATGGTCTTGATTTAGCAAGAGGATATTTAATTAATGAAGGTGAAGCTGTTGGTGTTATGGCAGCTCAGTCAATTGGTGAACCAGGTACTCAATTAACTATGAGAACATTTCATATAGGTGGTGCAGCTTCTAGAGTTTCTATTGATTCTAATATTAGAGTTAAAAATGATGGTTTTATAAAATTAATTAATTTAAAATCTATTACTAATATTGATAATAATTTAGTTATAATATCTCGTAATGTTGAGTTAAAAGTTATTGATAAATTTGGAATAATTAAAGAAAATTATAAATTACCTTATGGAGCATTAGTAAAAAAAAATGATGGTGATAAAGTATTTTTTAATGAATTAATAGCTTCATGAGATCCTCATATTATACCTATAATTACTGAGGTTAGTGGTTATGTTCGTTTTATTGATATGTTTGAAGGTCAAACAATGAAACGTCAAGTAGATGATTTTACTGGTATTTCTTCTATAGTAATTTTAGATCAAATAGATAGAAATTTAAGTAAAGATTTTAGACCTTCTATTAAAATAGTAGATAAAAATGGTAAAGATATATTTATTTCTGGTACTAATATAGTAGTACAATATTTTTTACCTAGTAAAACTATTATTCAATTAGAAAATAATTCTTATGTTAATGCTGGAGATATATTAGCAAGAATTTCTAAAGAGTATGGTGGTACTAAAGATATTACTGGAGGTTTACCTAGAGTAGCTGATTTATTTGAAGCTAGAAAACCTAAAGATATAGCAATATTAGCTGAAATTTCTGGTATTATAAATTTTGGTAAAGAAACTAAAGGTAAACGTCGTTTAATTATTAGTTCTTTAGATAGTAAGTTAGTACATGAAGATATGATACCTAAATGAAAACAATTACATGTTTTTGAGGGAGAATTTGTAGAAAAAGGTGATATTATTTCTGATGGAGTAGAATCAGCACATGATATTTTAAGATTAAGAGGTGTAGAGGAAGTAACAAAATTTATTGTTAATGAAGTTCAAGATGTTTATAGATTACAAGGTGTTAAAATAAATGATAAACATATTGAAGTAATCATTAGGCAAATGTTACGTAGAGTTACTATATATGATTCAGGTGATTCAAAATATTTAAATGGAGAACAAATAGAAATTTCTAGAATTAGAATAATAAATAAAAAATTAATTAAAAATAATAAAAAAATTATTAAATATATACGTAATTTATTAGGTATAACTAAAGCTTCTTTAGCTACTGAATCTTTTATTTCTGCTGCATCTTTTCAAGAAACTACTAAAGTTTTAACTGAATCTGCAGTATCAGGTAAAAAAGATGAATTAAGAGGATTAAAGGAAAATGTAATTGTAGGAAGATTAATACCATCTGGAACTGGTTATTCTTATCATTATAAAAAAAATAAATATAAATTTAAAGAAAAAAAAAATGAATGTGTTTCTAATGAAAATTTAGTTAGTGATAATTTTAAAAAACTATTAAATTATCAAGATTTATTAAAAAAAAAAAATAATTAATAGGTTTTATAGTTATGAAAAAAAAAGTTTTTAGTGCTATTCAACCTAATGGTGGTATTACTATAGGTCATTATATAGGTGTTTTAAAAAAATGATTTTTAATCCAAAAAAAATATAATTGTTTTTATTGTATAGCAGATTTACATTCTTATACTGATAATTTTAAAGAAAAAAAAAAATATATATGAGATATATTATCAATATTATTAGCTTTAAATATAGATTATAAAAGAAATGTTATTTTTTTACAATCACATATTTATGAACATACTCAATTATATTGATTATTAAGTTGTTGTTCTTATATAGGTGAATTAAAACGTATGACACAATTTAAAGAAAAATCGAAAATTAAAAATGATAAATTTATTAATTGTGGTTTATTTACTTATCCTATTTTAATGGCTGCTGATATATTATTATATAATTCTAATTATGTAGTTATTGGTCAAGATCAAATTCAACATTTAGAATTTACATGTAATATTGTTAAAAGAATTAATAAATTATTAAATAATCAAATATTTTATTCACCTGAATATATTCTTTCTTCTTGTTCTAAAGTTATGTCTTTATTAAATCCTTATAAAAAAATGTCTAAATCTGATAATAATAAATATAATGTTATTTATTTATTAGATGATCCTAATTTAATTTCTTTTAAAATTAATCATGCTTTTACTGATAACGATATACCTCCAAAAATTATTTTTGATATAATAAATAAACCTGGAATATCTAATTTATTAAATATTTTATCTAATATTAGTAATATATCTATTTTAGAATTAGAAAAAAAATTTATTAGTTATTCATATAAAGATTTTAAAAAAATAGTTATTAATAAATTAGTAAATTTTTTAAATTTATTACAGGAAAAATTTTTTTTTTTTCGTAAAAAAAAAAATTTCTTAAAAAAAATTTTATTAGAAGGTAAAATAAAAGCTAAAAAAGAAGCTAGAAAGAATATGTTTTTTATTAAAAAATTATTTTTTGATATTTAATTATTATCATATAATAGGTGTTTTATTATTTTTTTTTAAATAAATATTTGTTTTTTTAAAATGATTACATCCAAAAAAACCTTTTTTGGCTGATAATGGTGAAGGATGTGATGATGTTAATATTAAATGTTTTTTATTATTAATGATATGTTTTTTTTTTTGTGCATATTTACCTCATAATATAAAAACTATATTTTTTAAATAAATATTTATATATTTAATAATATTACTTGAAAAAATTTCTCACCCTATATTTTTATGAGAACATGATTTTTTTTCTTCTACTGTGAGTATTGTATTAAATAAAAAAACACCTTGTTTTACTCAATTTATTAAATATCCATTTTTAGGTGTTTTAAAATTTTTAAATTCATATTTTAGTTCTTTATATATATTTATAATAGATTTAGGTAATTTATTATTAGGTAATATTGAAAAGGCTAATCCATGTGCTTGATTTTTATTTAAATATGGATCTTGACCCAATATTACTACTTTAATTTTGTTAAATTTTATTAATTTAAATATTTGAAAAATATTTTTTTTATCAGGATAAATTATTTTTTTTTTTTTATATTCTTTTTTTAAAAAATTAATTATATTTATAAAATATTTTTTTTTTTTTTCTTTTTTAAAAATTTTTTTTCAGTTTATCATTTATATTTTTTTATATTTATATATAAAATAATTTTTTTTTTAAAATTTAAATATTTTTCTATACTATTTTTAGATAAATATATTATTTTTTTAATTTTTTTTCCAAATTTTCCTATTAATATAGGAATATGTTGTTTTTTATTAACATATATTATACTTTCTATATAAAAATATTTTTTTTTTTCTAACATATTTTTAATTTTAAATTTTATTAAATATGGTATTTCGTCTCCAGTAAGTCTGAATATTTTTTCTCTAATTATTTCTTTAAATATATCTTTTTTTTTATATATATTTTGGATGTTTTTATTTAAATATAAATTTGACTTAATTAAATATTTATTAATTACTTTTTTTATTAATAAAATATTTTTTTTTTTTTTTGCAGATATAGGTATTATTATATTTGTTTTAATATATGATTTAATTTTATTAATATAAGGTAATAATATGTTTTTATTTTTTAATTTATCTATTTTGTTTATTATTATTATATAAGGTATTTTATATAAATTAATTATATTAATTATTCTTAATTCTTCAAAAAATTTTTCTATTTTAATTATTAATAAAATTAAGTTTATTTTTTTATTAATTTTATTTTCCTTTAAAATATTTAATGTATTATTGATATGTTTTTTTATGTCTTTTATAAATTTAAATCCTGGTGTATCTATATATATATATTGATTTTTATTTTCATGGTTTATTCCTAAAATATTTTTTTGAGTAGTATATTTTTTTTTGGATGTAATAGAAATTTTTTTATTTATTAATTTATTAAATAAAGTTGATTTACCTACATTAGGTTTACCTACTATTAAAGTAACACATATTTTTTTAACTTTATTATTTTTTAGCATTATTTTTTAATTAATCCTATTTTAATTAAAGTTTGTTTAGCAGATTTTTGTTCTGCTTCTTTTTTACTATAACCTATACCTTTAGTAATTTTATTTATTATTTTTGTTTTACATTTAACTACAAATATTTGTTTATGTTCTTTACCTTTTTTTTCTGATATATAATATTTAGGTAAAGGTAATTTAATTTTTTGTAAATATTCTTGTAAAATAGTTTTATAATCTTTATGATTATTTTTTATATTTAATATTTTTTCATTATTTTTATAATTAAAAAACAATTTTTTTATAATTTTTTCTACTATTTTAATATTTTTACTGTCTATAAATATACCTCCTATTATAGCTTCTAAAGTATTAGCTAATATAGATATTTTATATTGTCCTAACATTTTTATTTCTCCTTGTCCTAGTAAAATATATTTATTTAATTTTATTTTTTGAGCTATTTTACATAAATTATTTTTATTTACTAAATTAGCTCTTATTCTAGTCATAAAACCTTCTTTTTTATTTGAAAATTGGTGATATATTTTTTTAGTAATTATAAAATTTAATATTGAATCTCCTAAAAATTCTAATCTTTCATTATGTATATTACTGTAACTACGATGTGTAAGTGATAAAAAAAGTATTTTTTTATTTATAAATTTATATTTAATTTTTTTTTCTAAGTAAAAAATTTTCATTATATTTTATTTAAATAATTTTACCTATTCTTTTCAATCTAATACCTGTTGGTCAATAATATTGTTGTTTTTTAAAACTCATTCATATATATTTAGCTTTTCCTATAATTAAATTTTGATGTACAAATCCTCAATATCTACTATCTTCACTATTATCTCTATAATCTCCCATAACAAAATACATATTTTGAGGTATTATTCATGATTTAATTTTTTGTTTATTTGGTGATAAATTATTATTTTTAGATAATAATAAAATTTTATGTTTATTATTTTTAATATTTTCTGTTTTTTCTATTAAAAAAAATATTTCTGATTTTTTATTAATGTTTTTTTTTTTATAATAATTTCAAAAATATTCTTTTATTTTATTATTAGAAAAATTTATTTCTTCTATATAAAAACTTTTTTTTTTATTTTTATATATAACTATGTTAGTATTAATATATTTTTTTTTAATGTTATTTCATTTATATATTTTAATAATTTTTTTTTTTTCATTATATATTATTTTATCTTTAGGTAAACCAATTATTCTTTTAATATAATTTATTTTTTTATTTTTAGGATATTGAAAAACTACTACATCTCCATATTTTGGTTTACCTATATTAATAATAGTTTTATTATTTAGAGGATTTTTTATATTATATGATAATTTATTTACTAATATTAAATCTCCTATTAATAATGTTGGCATCATAGATGCTGAAGGTATTTGAAATGGTTCAATAATAAATGATCTAAGTATAAATGTAAATATTAATGTAGGTAATAGATCTATTAATTTATTAATAAAATTAATATTATTTATTTTATTACTTTTTTTTTTAATTAAATATAATATTGTAATTAAAATTATTAATATAAATAATATTATGTTAAGTATAATCATTTTTTTATATTATTTTAAAAATTTTTAAAAATATTTTTTGTGATATATAAACATTACCTATTTTTTTCATTCTTTTTTTACCTTCTTTTTGTTTTTGAAGTAATTTTTTTTTTCTTGAAATGTCTCCTCCATAACATTTAGAGGTAACATTTTTTCTTAATGCTTTTAGACTACATTTTGTTATTATTTTATTATTACACAGAGCTTGTATATTAATTTCATATTGTTTTTTTTGTATATTATTTTTAATAATTTCTACAATTTTTTTACTATATTTTAAAATATTATTTCTGTGAATTAATATAGAAAAACTATCTATTTTATTTTTATTTATCATTATTTCAGATAAAACTATATCAGATTCTTTATATTTTTTAAACGAATATTCAAATGATGCATATCCTTTAGATATAGATTTTAGTTTATTACTAAAATTAGTTATTATTTCTGATGTTGGAATATTAAATATTAAAGAAACATTTTTGTTAATAAAAGATATTTTTTTTTGTACACCTCTTTTATTTATACATAATTGAATTATTTTACCTAAATATTTTATAGGACTGATAATATGACATTTAGATATAGGTTCTTTAATTTTATTTATTTCATTTTTTTTAGGTAAATGTATTGGATTATTTATATAAATTTTTTTTTTTTTTTTATTTATTATTTGATAATTTACTGTAGGTAATGTTATTATAATATTTAAATTATATTCTCTTTCTAATCTTTCTTTGATAATTTCTAAGTGTAGTTTACCTAAAAAACCACATCTAAATCCAAATCCAAATATAGATGAATTTTCTTGTTTAAATTTTAAAGATGAATCATTTAAACTTAATTTTTCTAATGATTTTTTAAATTTTATAAAATTTTTATTTTCATTTGGATATAATCCAGCATATATTTTAGGATTAATATTTTTAAATTTTGTTAATATTTTTTTAGAAGGATTATTATATTTTGTAATTGTATCTCCTATTTTAATATAATTAATTTTTTTTATATTGCAAGATATTCAACCTACTTCACCACATTTTAATTTTTCACAGTTTTTTTTTTCTGGTATATTAATATATATATTTTCTATTTTATATTTTTTATTTTGGTTAATTAATTTAATTTTTTCATTTTTTCTTAAATATCCATTTTGAATTTTAATTAAATAAAATGCTCCTAAATAATTATTAAAATATGAATCTATAATTAATGCTTGTAATGGATAATTTTTATTTCCTTTAGGAAAAGGTATTTTTTTAATTATATTATGGATAATTTTATTAATACCTATATTTTTTTTTGCTGAACATAAAATTATTTTTTTTGATTTTATATTTAATAAATTTTTTATCTGATTTTTAATTTTTTCAATATTTTTATTTACTAAATCTATTTTATTAATTATTGGTATTATTTTAATATTTAATTTTTTAGCAATATTATAATTTGCTATTGTTTGAGCTTGTATACCTTGAGTAGCATCTATAATTAATAATGCTCCTTCACATATATATAAAGATCTAGATACTTCAAATGTAAAATCTGTATGTCCAGGTGTATCTATTAAGTTAAATGTATAAATATTATTTTTATATTTGTATGTTAATTTAACACTTTGTGATTTTATAGTTATACCTTTTTCTTTTTCTAGTTCCATTGAATCTAATATTCTTTGTTGATCTTTTTTAATTTTTTTACCTGTACATATTTCTATTATTCTATCTGATAAGGTAGATTTACCATGATCTATATGTGCAATAATAGAAAAATTTCTTATATATTTTTGCATTTAAATAAATTTATTAAATTATTAATAATATTATTATATAATTATATAATTAAAATATCATATTTAAATTTATTTAAAGTTATATGTTAATTATGAATAATATTATTACTAGATTTGCTCCTAGTCCAACTGGTTATTTACATATAGGTAATATTCGTGCTGCTTTATATTCTTGATTATATGCTAGAAAACATAATGGTAAATTTTTTTTGAGAATAGAAGATACTGATTTTAAAAGAAGTAATAAAAAATATATAGATTATATTTTTTATATTTTAGAATGGTTAGGTTTATATTGAGATGATAGACCTATCTATCAATCTGATAGAATAAATTTATATAAAGAAATTATATTAGATATGTTAAATAAAGGTTTAGCATATAAATGTTATTGTAATACTAAAAGATTACAAAAAATAATTAAAGATTGTTTATTGAATAATATAAAACCACGTTATGACAATTATTGTAGAGATAGAAATTTAAATATAAAAAATAAATCTTATGTTGTAAGATTTAAAAGTCCATTAAATGGTAGTGTTTTATTTAAAGATTTAGTTTTTAATAAAATTAAATTTAATAATGATGAATTAAATGATTTTGTTATTTTAAGATCTAATGGTTTACCAACATATAATTTTTGTGTTGTTGTAGATGATTATTATATGAATGTTACTCATATAATTAGAGGAGAAGATCATATTAGTAATACTCCAAAACAAATTAATTTAATGAAATGTTTAAATTTTAATATTCCTAATTATGTTCATTTACCTATAATATTAAATGAAAAAGGTAAAAAATTATCTAAAAGAAATTTATCTTCTGATATCAGAAAATATTTAAAATATGGTTTTTTACCTGAAGCAATATTAAATTCTTTATTACGTTTAGGATGATCTTATAAAAATAATGAGATATTTCATATTCATGAAATGAAATATTTATTTGATTTAAATAGTATAAAAAAATCTTCATGTATATTGAATTTTAAAAAATTACTTTGAATTAATAAATATTATATTTCTAAATTATCGTATAATAAAATATATTTTTATTTAAAAAATTTTTTTATATTTAATAATATAAATATATCTAATGTAAATAATTTTCCTGAAATAATATCTTATATATGTTATAGAAGTTATTTATTAAGGGATATATCTGATTTTTGTTTAATATTTGATAATAATTATTTTATATTAAATAAAAATTATTTATTGAAATTTAATAAAAATATTTTTGTTAAAGTATTAATTTTTTTAAAGAAAAAAATAATTGCGGTCTCTTTATGAAATATAAGTAATATAAATAAAATTATTTTAAAATTGTTTAAAAAATTTTATTTTTTAGATAAAAAAAAAATTTATGAATCTTTAAGATTTTTTCTAACTGGAAGAATGATTACTCCAAATATATCTATAATAATTTTTTTATTAAAAAAAAATAAAGTTAAATTTAGAATAAATTATTCTATTAAAAAGTTACTGAGTTATTAATATCTTTTATTATATTATAAAGTATTTTAATTTGTTTTAAATTATTTTTATTACTTAAATAAGTAATTATTGATGTATATTTTAATTTACTTATTTTAATATTTTTTTTTTTTTTAAGATTAATAAATTCTTTAATTTTTTTAATTTTTTTACTTAAGTAAATTGATGTTGATATACCTATATTTGGTATAGATAAAGAATATATAAAATTTTTTATTTTTATTTTTTTTATTGCATAATATATTGAGTAATAAATTTTATTTGCTAATTTTATTTTAATTTTTGGTATAGAAGTTAATATTTTTTTGTTTAATTTTAATATATCTGATATACAATTTATATATTTATATTTTATTAATTTTTTAATTATTTTTGGACCTATATTGGATATATTAAATCCATTTTTAGAAATAAAATTTATTAATATTTTCTCTAATTGTTTAGGACAAGTTAAATTAAAATTACATTTAGGTTTTTTTACGTTAATATTAATTTTTTTTTTACATGAAGGACATTTATTTATAATATTAAATTTTTTATTATTTTTTTTATTATTTGAAATTATTTTACTAATTTTAGGTATTACATCTCCAGATCTTTCTATAACAATTTTATCTTTTTTATTAATGGATAATTTTTTTAAGTAATTTAAATTATATAAATTTATTTTTTTTATATTTACACCACCAATATTTATTGGTTTTATTATTCCTATGGGAGTAATTATTCCATTTTTACCTACTTTATATTTAATATTTATTAATTTAGTTGTTTTTTTTTGAGGAGAAAATTTTCAAGCTATAGCTCATTTAATATATTTATTATTATACTTAATTTTTTCTTGTATATTTTTATTATTTATTTTAATTATAATACCATCTATTTCAAAATTTATATTTTTTCTTTTTTTTTTAATTTTTTTATAAAAATTAATTATTTTTTTGAATGAACTAGTAATTATTTTTTTTTTATCTATTTTAAATCCTATAGAATTTATAATTTTTAAACTTTTTGATTGTTTAGTAATAAAATTTCTTTTTTTATTTATTATTAAATCATATCCTATAAAAGATAATTTTCTTTTTTTAATAATATTTTTATTTAAAAGTCTTATTGTACCTGAAGTAAAATTTCTACTGTTAGAGAAAGATTTATTATTATTTAAATTATTAAAAATATTTTTTTTTATAAATATTTCTCCTCTTATTTCTAAATATTTATATTTTATTTTTGTTTTAATTTTTTTTGGTATAGAATTTATTACTTTAACATTTTTAGTAATATTTTCTCCATATATACCATTACCTCTTGTTAAACTTTTATATAAAATATTTTTTTTATAAATTAAACTAATTGCTACTCCATCTATTTTTAATTCACAACAAAAATTAATTTTTGGATATTTTTTTTTTATTTTTTCTATATATTGATAAATTTTTTTAACTGAATATTCACTTTTTATTGATAACATTGGTATATTATGTTTTGAAGTTTTAAATTGTTTTAAAAATTTATAATATATTTTTTTTGTTGGAGAATTAATTGAATTTAATATAGGATATTTTTTTTCTATTTTTTCTAATTTTTTAATTAAAAAATCAAATTTTCTATTACTTATTAAATTTTTATTTTTATTAAAATAGTAAAAAGAATATTTATTAATTTTTTTTTTTAGTTTTTTAATTTTTTTTTTTATTTTTATAAACATAAAATTATATTTTTTTAAATGTACTAAATACAATATATTTAATACCACATTTATTAATGTGTATTATTTTTCTGTATATTGTTTTTCATTTTTTTTGGTTATATTTAAAATAAAATTTATTTTTATATATTTTTTTATTTATATATATTAAATATATTTTTTTAGCTCATTTAATAATTTTTGAAGATATATTTTCTATAATTATATATTTTTTTTGATTATTTTTTTTGATTATATTTAATGCTTTTATAATGGAATTTAAAAATATTATTTTATTTTTTTTATGTATATATTTTTTTTTATCTTTAATTTTATGTTTTATTATTATGTTAATTTTATTTTTAAATGGTTTTTTAATAAATTTTCATTCTTTTTTATTTATAATTATATTATTATATTTAATTATTTTTTTAAATAATTTTATGTTTTTTATAATTTTTCAATATATATATTTTTTTTTAATATTATTATTTGAAGTTAATAATATTATGATATTAATCATATATTAATTATTATTCCGATATTTATTGTAAATAATAAAGTATTTAAATATTTTATTTTTAATTTTGTTAAATATACTAATAATTTTAATATTTTAAAATTTTTAATGTTTGAAAATTAATTATAATTTTTTTATAAATATATTTATTTAAAAAAAATTTTATTATATATATAAATATTATAAAATTTAATAATTTAAATATTTTAATGATTAATTTATTTATTAGTATATTTATTTTTTATAAAAAAAAATTATTTTTTTTTATAAAAAAAATATTATTTATTTAAAAAATTAAATTCGTATTCATTAAATGAGTTTAAAAAATTTACATTGATTTTAAATTTTTTTTTTATTCATTCACCTAATTTTTTAATACCATATATTTCAGATATATAATGTTTAATAATAAAAATATTAATATCATATTCTTTAAATATATAAAAACTATTTTCTGATATTTCTCCGGTAATATATGTATCTATATTATATTCTAATATAGATTTTTCTAAAAATTTTTCTCCGCATCCACTACAAATACCTATTTTTTTAATATTTTTTTTTTTACTTTTATAGAAAAAAAAATTTTTTGTTTGTTTTTTAATTTTTTTAAATATATTTTTTTGATTATTTATTTTACATATTAAAACTGGAAATTTATTTGTAGGTAATATTTTAATTTTAGTTTTTATTTTTTTTGCTAATATAACGTTATTACCTATTTTAGGATGTATATCTAATGGTAAATGTCATGCATATATATTAATATTATTTAATAAAATTTTATAAATTCTTTTTTTTTGTATACCTCTGATGCTAAAAATATTATTTTTTCATAATATTCCATGATGAGCTATTAACGTATCAACTTTATTAAATATTGCTTTTTTAATAATAAAATCATTTATTGTTACACATGTAATAATATTTTTAATTTTTTTTTTCCCTTCTATTTGTATACCATTTATTGAATTATCTTTTATAAAATTATTATTTAAATATTTATTTATAATTTTATTTAATTTTAAATTATTCATATATTTTTACGGAGGTAGAGAGATTCGAACTCCCGAACGATAACGTTGACGGTTTTCAAGACCGTTGCCTTAAACCACTCGGCCATACCTCCTTATTTTTAGTATATAAGTGTACCTTCTTTTTTACCCATTATTATATTATATAATGCATTTTTTTTATATATATTATATATATATATAGGTAATTTATATTTTTGAGCAATATAAAAAGATATTGTATCCATTACTTGAATTTTTTTTTTAATTATTTTTTTATATTTTATTTTATCAAAAAATTTTGTATTTTTATATATATTTGGATCATTATCATATACTCCATTAACTTTAGTAGCTTTAATTAAAATATCAGATTTTGTTTCTATAGCTTTTAAACATGCTGCACTATCGGTGGTAAATAAAGCGTTTCCTATACCAGAAGTAATAATGATTATTTTATTTTTTTTTAAATATTCATGAATTTTAATATAATTATAATTTTCACATATATTTGGAATATTTATAGTAGACATTATTTTACTATTTATATTTTCTTTTTTAAAAAAATTATATAAAATTAATCCATTTATAATAGTTGATAACATACCAGCTTGATCTGATATTATTTTATCTATATTTAAATAATTTAGATCTTTTCCTCTTAATATATTACCTCCTCCTATAATAATAATTATTTGAATTTTTTTTTTATATACTTTTTTTATTTCTTTGGTAATGAAAGTGATAATATTTTTATTTATGAATTCATTTTTTTTTAATGATTCACCACTTATTTTTAGTAATATACGTTTATACATTTTAAATTTTAAATCTGCAATAATTAATTATTTTAATATTATTTTTATTTATATATTTTTTTACTGTTATTTTATTATTAAAAATAAATTTTTGTTTTAATAAAGTAATATTATTTATTTTTTCTTTTAATTTTTTTTTTATTATTTTATTTTTGATATTTTTTTTATTTAAATTATAAATTATATTTTGTTTATATTTTTTAATTATATTTAATGGTATTTGTTTTTTACTAATAAATTTAGGATTCATAGCTGTAATATGCATAGCTATTTTTTTAATTTTTTTATTATCAATATACGATTGGTTTGTTTTTATTTTTAATATTGTTCCTATTTTATTATTATTATGTATATATTTAGCTAAAAATTTTCCTTTTATAAAAAAAATTTTTTTTATTTTAATATTTTCATTAAATTTAGAAATTAAATAATTTGTTTTTTTATTGAAATTATTATTAATAATATCTACAGATATATTTTTTGTATTTAAAGAAAAATCTATAATTTTATTAATTCATTTTTTAATTTCAATATTTTTAATTGTGAAATCTGTTTCACAATTTATTTGTATCATAATAGCTTTATTATTTTTAATTTTTCCAAAAATACCTCCTTCTTTAGTTATATTTTTTTTTTTATTTTTTTTTTTTTTTAAATATATAATTGATTTATTTAAATTAAAATTATTTTTTTCTAATGCTTTTTTACATTTATCTATACTAATAGATGTTATTTTTCTAATTTTTTTAAGTATTTTAATATCCATATTAATTATTTATTTAATATATTAATAATATTATTACAATATCATTCTATTGCTTTAGAAGAATCATCATTTCCTGGAATAATATAATCTATTCCTTCAGGATTAGTATTTGTATCTATTACGGAAAATATTTTAATATTTAATTGTCTAGCTTCTTTTATTGCTATTTTTTCGTAATTAGCATCTATAATAAATAGTGCATTAGGTAAACTACCCATATTTTTAATTCCATCTAAATTATTTTTTAATTTTTTTAATAATCTTTTTTTTTGTAAAATTTCTTTTTTAGTTAATTGGTCTAATATTCCATCTTTATATTGTTTTTCTAATTCTTTAAGAAATTTAATAGATTTTTTAACTGTTTTTCAATTTGTTAATGTTCCTCCTAATCAACGATTATTTATGTAATATTGATTGCATTTTATAGCTGTATTTTTTATAAAATTACTTGCTGATTTTTTAGTTCCTACAAATAAAATTTTTTTTTTTTCTTTATTAATTTTTTTTAATTTTATTAAAGCTAAGTTAAATAATTTTATTGTTTTATCTAAATTAATAATATGTATTTTATTATATTTAGTATAAATAAATGGTTTCATTTTAGGATGTCAATATTTAGTCTGATGTCCAAAATGTATTCCAGCATTTATCATTTCTTTCATTGAAAAATTCATTTTACCTCTTTTATTTTTATTATTAAATTTATATTATATAGATAATATTTTATATAAAAAAATCTAATTAATATAGATAAAAATTAAATTTATGGTTCGTATAATTAAAAATTTTAAAGAAATTGAAAATATAAAAATTTCTGGTCAAATAGCTTCTGATATTTTAGTTTATATATCTAAGTATATTAAACCTGGTATATCAACAGGTAAAATAGATGATATTTGTTATGATCGTATTGTTAATTATCATAAAGCTTATCCTGCATCACTTAAATATATGGGTTTTCCAAAATCTATATGTACTTCTATTAATGATGTTGTTTGTCATGGTATTCCGAATTATAATTGTATTCTTAATGATGGAGATATTATAAATATAGATATAGCAATATGTAAAAATAATTATTATGCTGATACTTCTAAAATGTTTTTTGTTGGACAACCTAATTATTCAGCTATTAGATTATGTAGAATCACTAAAAAAAGTCTTTATTTATCTTTAAATTGTATTAAAGATGGTGGTAAATTTAAAAATATAGGTAATATTATACAAAGATATGTTAATAACAAAGGTTATTCTGTAGTTAAAAATTATTGTGGTCATGGTATAGGTAAAAAATTACATGAAAAACCAAATATTCTACATTATAAAAATAATTGTAACTTAATTTTTAAATCTGGTATGATTTTTACTGTTGAACCTATGATTAATTTAGGTTCTAAAGATACTATTATAATGAATGATGGATGAACAGTAAAAACTAAAGATGGTAGTTTATCTGCTCAATATGAACATACTATTTTAGTTACTGATTATGGTTACCAAATATTGACTTTATAAATTATATATTTTTTCCATAATATATTTCTTTCATTTCTTTTCATATTAAGGAAATAATTTTTTTTTTATTTTTTGTATTAATGTTTTTTTTATTAAAAATATAATTTTCAAAATTTATATATTTAAGTATCATTTTAGTATGAAAAATATTTTCTTGATATATATTTGTATCTATCATATTATATAGTTTTTTAATTTTTTTATTTATGTAATTTTGTATGGAATATATTTTATGATCTATAAAAATTTTTTTTCCTTTAATATCTCTAGTAAATCCTCTAATTTTATAATCTATTGTTATTATATCTGGTTTTAAATTTTTGATAAAATAATTTAATGTTTTTAATGGTGATATTAAACCACAAGTAGATACTTCAATATCTATTCTAAATGTAGATATTTTTTTTTTAGGATGATTTTCTGGATAAGTATGTACACAAATATGACTTTTGTCTAAATGCATTAATATTTTTTTAGATATTTTTTTATTTTTATATTCTTCATTTTTTTCTTCACTTATTAATAAAGTAACACTAGCTCCTTGAGGTTTGTAATCTTGTTTTGCAATATTTAATATTTTTGCTCCTATAACATTACATGTTTTTTTTAAAATTTTTGTTAATTTTTTAGCATTATATTTTTTATTTATATATTTAATATATTTATTTTTTTCTATTTTTGATTTTGTATAACAAATATCATAAATACAAAAATTTAAGTTTTTTGTTAAATTATTAAATCCATGTAATTTTATGTTTTTCAATTTTTCACCATTTAATAAAATTAATTTATTTTAAAAATATAAATTTGGGTATTAAAAAACTATTAATGTGTATTTTAGGATTATAGTATTTAAATTTATATAAATGTTGTTTTTTTTTTAGATTATTTATATCAATTTTTTTTAAATTTTGTTTTTTTGAAGCTCATATAAAAAATATATTACCGCCATAATATGTAGGTATATTAGCTTGATATAAACCTGCATAATTAAATATTTTTTTTATACAATTTAAATTTTTTATTATCTGTTTTTTTTGAAAAATAGTTCCACTTTGAGTAACTATAATACCTTTATTTGTAAGAGATTTATTACAATTAATATAGAATTTTTTAGTAAATAATTTTTTACCTGGACCTATAGGATCTGTGCCATCAATAATAATAATATCAAATTTTTTATTATTATTTTTAATATAATTTATACCATTATCATGTATAATTTTAACTCTAGAATCATTAAAAGAATTTTTATGAATTTTAAATAAATATTTTTTTGAACAAGAAATTATTTTTTTATCAATTTCTATTAAATATATAGATTTAATATTTTTAATTTTTACTATTTGTTTTAAACATCCTCCATCTCCTCCTCCTATAATTAATATTTTTTTAGGATCAGGATGACTAAATATAGGTATTAAACATATCATTTCATGATATATAAATTCATCAAATTCTGTAGTTTGAATAATATTATCTAATATTAATAGATTACCTATATTTTTATTATTTATTATTAATATTTTTTGATATTTAGTTTTTTTTTTATAAATTATTTTATTGACATTAATAAATTGGCCTATATTAGAATGTAACTTTTCTAATCATATTTTTTTTTTCATAAATTATTTAATTAAATTAATAAAATTATATTGGTTTACAAGATTATATTTAAATTTTTTAATAAAGTATATATTTTATTTGTTTTTTTTAAAATTATTTAGTTTATTATTTGTTTTTCTTTTATTTCTGATAATATTTTACAATCTATACATAAATTAGCTGTAGGTTGAGCTTCTAATCTTTTTATTCCTATTTTAGTACCACATATTTCACAATAACCAAATTTTTTTTCATTTATTTTTTTAATAGTATTTTCTATTTTACTTATTAATTTTTGTTCTCTATCTTTATTAATTAAATTAAATGTAAATTCTTCTTCTTGTACTGCTCTATCTATTGGATCAGGAAAATTTATTGTTTCTTTATTGTTAAAATATTTTTGAGTAGAATTTTTTGTTAATTGTTTATATAAAGTCAATAAAATTTTTTTAAAATGATTAATTTGTGCATTATTCATATATTTTTCATTTTTTTTTTTTTTATAAGGTTTAATACCTGCTAAATCTAATATATTTAAAGATATATTTTTTTTATTTTGTTTTATATACATAAATTTTAAATAATTATTAATTATATTTATTTGTGTTTTTTAATGATACTATTTGATTTAAATATACTTTGTTTTTTGAAATTATTTTATTTAATTTAAAATATCCTACTCTTTCAAATTGAAAAATTTTATGTGTACTATTTAATATTGATTTTTCTATATATCCTTTTTTAATTTTTAAAGATTTTTTATTTATGTTAGATAAAAAATTTTTTTCTTTATTTGGATTAATTGAATTAAATAAATTAAAATAAAATTTTATGTGAGTTTTAATAGAATTTTTTTTAGATAATCAATGTATTATATTAATATTTTTATTTTTTTTTGTTTTGTAAAATTTACATTCTAAATGTAGAATATTATTGTTTTTATCTTTAATAATTTTCTTTAATTTAATTATTCCTAAATATTTTAATCTAACTTTATTATTTGTTATTTTTTTTTTTTTGTTAAATAAAAAAAATTTTTTTATATCTTTTTTATCTATATATATTTCTCTACTAAATATTATTTTTCTTTTTCCCATTTTTTTATTAAATGGATGATTTTTAATTTTTAAATTATATAAATAATTTTTATTTATATTTGTACATATTATTTTTAATGGATTTATTATTCCCATTATTCTTGGAGAAGAATTATTTAATTCATTTTTTAAATGTTTTTCCAATATATTTATATCTATAATACTTTCTTGTTTACTTACACCTAAAGATTTACAAAAATTTATAATTGATTTTGGTGTATATCCTTTTTTTTTCATACCTGATAAAGTTATTAATCTAGGATCATTTCATCCTTTAATTATTTTTTTTTTAATTAATTTATTTATTTTTCTTTTTGAAGTTATATTATAACTTATATTTAATTTAGAGAATTCATATTGTTTTGGATAATGTTTAACTTGAATATTTTTTAATATTCAATTATATAATTTTTTATTATTTTGAAATTCTAATGTACATATAGAATGTGTAATTTTTTCTATAGAATCAGCTATACAATGAGCAAAATCGTACATTGGATATATACATCATTTATTTTTGGTTTTTGGATGACTAAAATATTTTATCCTATAAATTATAGGATCTCTCATAATAATATGTTTTGATTTCATATTTATTTTAGCTCTTAAACACATTTTTTTTTCTTTAAAATGTCCTTCTTTCATTTTTTTAAATAATAATAGATTGTCATTTATACTTCTATTTCTAAAAGGACTATTAATACCATATTTAGTTAATGTACCTCTATATTTTTTAATTTTTTTTATAGGTAATTCATCTACATATGCAAGATTTTTTTTAATTAATTTTTTAGCATATTTATAATATATTTTAAAATAATTTGAAGTATATTTTGTTTGTTTATTTAATTTTAAACCTAGTCATTTAATATCTTTTTTAATTGATGTTATATATTTTTTTTTTGCTGTTTCAGGATTAGTATCATCAAAACGTAAATTACATATACCTTTAAAATCTTTAGCTATTTTAAAATTTATATATATAGATTTAACATGTCCTATATGTAAATATCCATTTGGTTCTGGTGGAAAACGAGTAATTATTTTATTATATTTTTTTTTTTTAATATCGTTGTTAATTATTTTATATATAAAATTTTTTGTTTTTTTAATCATTATTTGTTGTAATTATTAATTTTATATAATTTTTAAAAATATTTTATTTTTTATTAAAATTTATAATTTATAATTTATAATTTTATTATTTTTTATTCCTATTGATTGTCCTAATTTATTTTTTTTAATTAATTTTATAGCATGTAATCCCATTTTATATGCCATAATTCTATCTAGTGCTACTGGTTTACCTCCTCTTTGTATATGACCTAAAGATACTGATCTTGTTTCTATTTTAGTTTTTTTTTCTATTTCTATTGCTAGTTTTTTTATATTATATATATTTTCTGTAATAATTATAATTTTATTATTTATAATATTGTTTTTATTATATTGAATAATTTTTTTTATTATTTCTTTTTTTTTAATTTTTTTTTCTGGTGTAATAGTTAAATTACATGAACAAGCTAATGAAGATGCTAAAGCTAATTTACCACATTTTCTACCCATAACTTCTAAAATAAAAATTCTATTATGTGATTCAGATGTATCTTTAAGATTATCTATAGCTTTTGTAATATTTTCTAAGGCTGTAAAATAACCTATAGTATATTCTGTTCCATAAATATCATTATCTATTGTTCCCGGTATTGTAATACATGGTAAATTCATTTTATTTAATTCTAATGCTCCTTTGTATGATCCTTCTCCTCCTACTACTATTAATACATCTATTTTTTTTTTAATGTTTTTAATTATTTTTTTTCTTATTTTATAATTTTTTAATTCTGGAAATCTTGATGATTTTAGGAATGTTCCTCCAGTATTTGAAATATTATTTAATGATTTTTTATTGTTTAGTAATTTAATTTTTTTATTGTATAAACCATAAAATCCTTGATATATACCAAATATATTAAAATTATTTTTGATACTTAATTTAACTAAATTAAATATTAATGTATTCATTCCAGGTGAATCACCACCACTAGTAAGTATTCCGATATTTTTAATCATATTATTGTTATAGTTATAAAAATTATTACTGTTATATATTAACAGATTATTAATTAATTTTTAATATTTTAAATTTATTTTATCAATTATATTTATATTTTATTTTTTTTAAAAAATAAATGTATTTGTTATAATGATATTATTATTTTAATTTATATTTAAATTTAAATTTTATATAATGTTAATACAATTTTTGGGTACAAATGCTGGTTCTCCTAGTATTAAAAGAAATGTTACTAGTATAGCTTTAATTTTAAATAATAGTATTTATGAAGTATGATTATTTGATTGTGGTGAAGCTACTCAACATCAAATATTACGTACTTCAATAAAATTAAGTAAAATTAGAAAAATATTTATAACTCATATGCATGGTGATCATATTTTTGGTTTACCTGGTTTATTAACTAGTAGATCAATTAGTAATGTTTCTGAAAAATTAGAAATTTATGGTGGTAAAGGAATTAAAAGTTATATTAATATGTTTTTAAAAATAAGTAATTCTTATATAAATTTTCCTTTGAATATTTTTGAAATTAATGAAGGAATAATTTTAAATAATAAAAATTATCAAGTTATATCATTTTTATTAAATCATTCTATTGAATGTTATGGTTTTTATATTAAAGAAAAAGATAAAATAGGTCATTTAAATGTAAATAAATTAATTTATGATGGTATTTTACCTGGTCCAATATATAAATATTTAAAGTTAGGAAAAAAAATTAAATTAAATAATGGTAAAATTTTAGATGGTAAAAAATATTTAGGTAAAAATATAAAAGGTAAAAATATTCTAATATTAGGTGATACATCTCCTTTAATTAATAAAAATTATAATTTTTTTTATAATCTTGATATATTAATACATGAATCAACATTAGATCATTCTATGTCTTTTATTGCTAATATTAGGGGTCATTCTACTAATGTTCAGGCTGCTATGTTTGCTAGAAAATATTTTGTTAAAAAACTTATACTTACTCATTTTAGTTCTAGATATAATTTTAATGATTTAAAAAAAATATTAAAGGAATGTATAAAAATTTTTCCTAATACTAATATAGCTCATGATTTTTCTATATTTAAAATTTAGTTTTTAATATAAGATTTTATTTTTTTAATATTATATATAATAATTTTATTTATTATAAAACTAAATATTAATTCGTAACTTCTATGTAATATTAGAAATAATCTACTTAACGTAATTATTATTAATATAATTATAATAATTTTATTAATTTTTTTTTTTTCTTTTTTTCAAAAAGTTATTATTCAATAACTTGTAAATAATGTATGTCCAGAAGGAAAAGAACTATTTTTTTTTTTTTTTCATTGATTAATTATTCATTTAGGTATAATTTTTTGATTATAATTTTTTTTAATGTAATTAAAATATGGTCTTGAAATGAAAATACTTTTTTTAATTATTTTTTTACTAATTAAAGATATAATTAATATATTACAAGATATAATTATTATATATATAATTTTTTTTTTATTATATATTTTTTTATATATACAAATTAATATTATATAGGTAATAATTATTCAAGGAAATTCTATTATTTTATTTATTAAATAAAAAATATATAAAATATTTCAAATATTTATGTTATTTCATTTTAATATAATTTCTGTTATTTTAAAAATAAATAATATTTTTATTAAATCTTTAAATTTAAAGTTATTTTTTAACATTTTATTTTTTTTTTAAAAGTTAAATATTTATTTTTTTAAATTTATTAAATTTATATACTTTAAAAATTTTCTTAATATATTTTTTTTTATATTTTTTTTTTGTAAAAAATAGTGTTTTTTTTTTTTTATTTGTATATTTTTTTTTTGATAGAATATGTATAATTTTTTTTTTTATTTTAGAAATATTTTTTATAAAAAATATTTTTTTATTAAATATTTTTTTTATTTCTTTAATTAAAAAATTGTAATGTGTACAACCTATAATAATGGTATCTAAATTTTTTATTTTTATTTCATTTTGAAAAATTTTTTTAATTTTATTTAAATTTATTTTATTTTTTTTAATTTTTATTTCAGATTGGTAAACTAATTCTGAAGAATATTTTTTAATAATACTTATTTTTTTTGGTAAATATTTTTTTATAATGTTGTTAACATAATATGAATTTATAGTTAGATATGTACCTATAAGTAAAATTATTTTTTTTTTTGTTTTTTTAAAAGATTTTTTAATATAAGGATATGTTCCTATTATAGGAAATTTAAATTTTTTTTTTAAATATTGTAAACTAGCAATACTAGCAGTATTGCATGCTAAAATTAATAATTTTATATTATATATATTATTTAAATATTTAATTATTTTAAATATTCTTTTAGTAATATATAAATAATTTTTATTTCCATAAGGAAATTTTAGATTATCCATGATATAAATTATTTTAATATTAGTAGGTATATATTTATCTGTTTTTTTTAAAATATATAAACCTCCTATACCAGAATCTAAAAATATAGCAATTTTTTTTTTATTTTTTGATAACATTTTAATATTAAATTTATTATTTTAAAATTTATTTAAATATAAATTTATTAAATTATATAATTTATTATACAATATCATTATTGAATAATTAAAATTATTAATTTTATAAGGAAGCATAATGTTTAAAATAGGAATTTTTTATGGTAGTGATACTGGTAATACAAAAAATATAGCATATTTAATATATGAAAAATTAACTAAATATTTTAATACACATATATTAAATATTAATAATGTTTCTATAGAAAGTTTTAAAAAATTTGATATATTTATATTTGGTACTTCTACATGATATTGTGGTGAATTACAATATGATTGAGATAATTTTTTAAAAGATTTCAAAAAAATAAATTTTTCTAAAAAAATTGTATCTTTTTTTGGTTGTGGTAATCAAAAAGATTATATTAATAATTTTTGTGATGGTGTTTATAAATTATATAATATAGTGAAAAGTAATAATGGGTTAATAATAGGTTATTGACCAACAAAAAATTATTTTTTTAAAAAATCTTTAAGTTTAATAAATAAAAATTATTTTATTGGTTTAATGATTGATGAAATTTCTCAATCTAAATTAACTAATAAAAGGATAAATATTTGAATAAGTAAATTAGTTGTTGATATTTTAAATTTTTATATTTAAATGAAAATAATTTTATTTTTTTTTATTTATGTTTTAATTTTTAGTGTTTCTTTATCTTGTTGTTATTTTAATAAACCTAAATTAATAATTTTATTTTCTTCTAATAAAAATTATAAAATAGAAAATAAAATAATAACTTATATTGATAGTGCTAAAAAAGAAATATTATTAGCTGCTTATAATTTAACTAGTAAATATATTATAAATTCTTTAATTAATGCTTATAAAAGAGGTGTTAAAATAAAAATATTATTAGATGGAAAAAATATTAAAAAAAATAGCAATATTTTAAGTAAAATATTTTATTATAATATACCTATAAAATTTAATTTCAATTATAATAATATGCATAATAAATTTTTAGTAATTGATAATAATTCTGTAGAAACAGGTTCATATAATTATACTTTTTCTGCTAATAATTTGAATGCAGAAAATGTTATTTATTTAAATTGTATGCCTAAAATTGCTTTAAAATATAAGAAGGAGTTTTATAAATTATGAAATTATAGTTTTAATTTTAAAAATTAAATTTTTATATTTAATTTTGTTTATTATTTGTATAATATTTAAAAAGGTAAAAATTATGTCTATTTTAAAAATACAAGATATAGATTTATTTAATAAAAAAGTAATGATTAGGTTAGATTTAAATGTACCGATATTAAATGGAGTTATTAAATCTACTAAAAGAATTGATTCTTCTTTACCAACTTTAAAATATGCTATTGATAAAGGAGCAAAAATAATAATAACTTCTCATTTAGGTAGACCTATAGAAGGTGTTTATGATGAAAATTATTCTTTATTACCTGTTTTTAATTATTTAAAAAAAAAATTAAAAATTTCAATGAAATTTTTATCTAATTATTTAGATAAAAAAATATCTTTTATTAAATTAAAAACTAATATTATAATGTTAGAAAATGTTCGTTTTAATATTGGTGAAACTAAAAATAATGATAAATTATCTCAAAAATATGCTAGTATGTGTGATATTTTTGTAATGGATGCATTTGCAACAGCTCATAGATCTCATTCTTCAACCTATGGTATTATGAATTTTGTAGAAATATGTTGTATAGGTTTATTATTTTATTCTGAAATTAATGCTTTATCTAATATTGTTTCACATCCTGTTAGACCTATGGTATCTATAATTGGAGGTGCAAAAGTTTCTACAAAATTTAATATTTTAAATTATTTAGGTAAATTATCAGATATTTTAATAGTTGGTGGTGGTATATCTAATACATTTATAGCAATAAATAATAATGTAGGTAAGTCTTTATATGAACCTAATTTTATTGATAAAGCAAAAGATATGTTTAGTAAATATAATATATTTATACCTGTAGATTGTAGAGTAGGTAAAGAATTTTCTAAGTATGCTAAATCATATTTACGTGAAGTTAATAAAATTTCAAGTAATGAAGAAATTATGGATTATGGTGATAAAACTATAAATTTAGTGCGTAATATTTTAATAAATGCGAAAACTATATTATGAAATGGACCTGTTGGTGTTTTTGAATTTTTAAATTTTAGAAAAGGTACAGAATGTATATCAAAATATATTGTAAAAAGTAAAGCTTTTTCTGTTATAGGAGGAGGAGATACTATTTCAGCTGTAGAATATTTTGGTGTTGCAAATAAAATTTCTTATATATCTACTGGTGGTGGTTCATTTTTAAAATTTCTTGAAGGTAAAGATCTTCCTATAATATCTCTTTTAAAGAGTAAATCAAATTTATTTTAATTTTTTATATAAATAAAATTATGAATTTTTTAAATTTTTTAAAACCTGGTGTTTTATCAGGAAATGATATGAAGAAAATATTTTGTTTTGCAAAAATAAAATATTTTGCGTTACCAGCAATTAATTGTATTGATACAAATTCTATTAATTCTGTACTTGAAGCAGCTAGAATATCTAATACTGTAGTTATTATTCAGTTTTCTTTTTCTGGTTCTTCTTTTTTTTTAGGTAAAAATTTTTATAGAAAAGATAAAATTAAATCTGCTATTTATGGTTCTTTATTGGGAGCTAAATATATACATGAAGCTTCTATTTATTATAAAGTTCCAGTAATTTTACATACTGATCATTGTACAAAAGATTGTTTACCATGATTAGATGGTTTATTAGAATATAATATTGATTATTATAAAAGTTATGGTAAATCTTTATTTAGTTCTCATATGATAGATTTATCTAAATGTAAATTAAAAGATAATATAAATATATGTTGTTTTTATTTTAGAAAATTTAAAAAACTAAATATAAATATTGAAATAGAATTAGGTTGTACTGGTGGTGAAGAAGATGGTTTAGATAATAGTAATATACATCGTAAATATTTATATACTAATCCTAAAGATGTTTTATATGCTTATAAAAAATTAATTAAAGTAGGTAATATTTTTACTATAGCAGCATCTTTTGGTAATGTTCATGGTGTATATCAGTCAGATAATATTTGTTTATTACCTGATATTTTATTAAATTCACAAAAATTAATTAGAAAAATTTTTTTTATGAAAGAAAAAAATCCATTAAATTTTGTTTTTCATGGTGGTTCGGGATCTAGTAAAAAAATTATTAAAAAATCTATTCAATATGGTGTAATAAAAATTAATTTAGATACTGATATACAATGATCTTCATGAAAAGGTGTTTTAAATTATTATTTAATTAATAAAAATTATTTAATTTCTCAATTAGGTAATCCTGATGGTAGTAATAAACCAAATAAAAAATATTATGATCCAAGAGTATGATTAAGACATAGTCAAAAATATATTATAAAATATTTAGTTAAAAAATTTAAAATTTTAAATTGTTTTAATTTATTGAAGATTAATAAATAATTCTATTTTAGAATTAAATTTCATATATTTGATTGAGTTATAACTTTATGTAATGATATATCTCATTTATTTTTTGGAAGTTTATATTTATATAATTGATGATCTCATCCTATACCGATAAATTCAGTATTTTTTTTTATGTTTTTTTTTAAAAAATTATCATAATATTTACCTCCTTTACCTAATCTTGTACCAAATATATCAAAAGATACGAAAGGTATAAAAATGATTTCTATTTTTTTTTTTTTTTTTATTTTATTTATTGGTTCTAATATATTATATTTATTCTTAATTAATTGTTTTCCTTTTTTATATTTTATAAAGCGAATTTTTTTTTTTTTGTAAGAAATAATTTTAGGTAAAAAAAAATTTTTTTTTTTATTTTTTTTAATTAATTTTAATAAATTTACTTCATTTTTTAGAGGATAATATATAGCTATATTCTTAGATAATTGAAAATTTTTATATTTATTTATAAAATTTATTATTTTGTTATTTGTTTTTTTTTTAATTAATATTTTATTATTTTTTTTTAAATAAAAACATCTTATTTTATTTTTTTTAATTATATTATTCATTTATAGTAATTTAATTTTTTCCTGTTATTTGTATATTAGATACTAATATTGATCCTGTTTTTATATTAGAAAAATTATTAGTATCATTACTCATATATATAATATTTTTAAATAATTCTTTTAAATTTCCAGATATTGTTATTTCATTTATAAAAAATTTTATTTTACCTTTTTTTACTCAAAATCCTGAAACTCCTTTAGAATAAAATCCTGTTGTCATATTTACTCCTTGTCCTAATAATTTATCTATTATTAAACCATTATACATTTTTTTAATTAATTTTTTGAAGTTAATGGGTTTTATTTTATTTAAAAAAATTCAATTATGTATTCCTCCGTTATTACATGTATTTTTAATTTTTAATTTATTTGATGTATATGTATCTAATATAAAATTTTTAAGTATACCATTTTTAATTACATTATATTTATATGTATTTGATCCTTCATAATCAAATGGTTTAGATCCTATTCCTTTATATATAAAAGGATCTTCAATTATATTGATTCATTTTGGTAATATTTTTTTATTAATTTTATTTAACATAAATGATGTTTTATTATATATGTTATATCCGTTTATAGATTTACTTAGATATTTAAATATTTCTATACTTGTTTCATTATTAAATATTACTGATATATTTTTTGTATTTATTTTTTTTACATTTAATTTTTTATTAATTTTTTTTACTATTTTTTTACTTAAAAAATGATATTTATTTATTAAATCTTGTAATTTATGAGTATAAATATAATTATAATCTCATTCCATAAAAGATTTATTTTTTATTATTATATTTTGTATTAGTAAATAAAATTTTGAAGAAAAAGTTTTAATTTTTTTATAATCATTATATATTCATATACTATTTTTATTTTTATTAAATATTATTCCTTCGCTAATTAGTTTTTTATTTAAATTTAAAGTATTTTTTTCTACATTTTTTGATATATTAATCATATCTAGTATAGATATATTATCTTTAAATATTAAACCTAAATTAGATTCATATTTTTGTTTATATAATGAGTAATTAGTAATTTTATTATATTTATCTTCGGATATATTTTTGATATTATTATTTATATAATTTATACAATTTAATATTGTATTTTTATTTAAATTATTACATGTAACATTACATTTTTTATGTTTTTGAAAAACTGTAATATTTATATTTTTATTGTAAATAAAATTTATATTTTCTAATTTTTGGTTTTTAACTTTTATATTAGTTTCTTTATTTATTGATAAAGTAATTTGAATATTTCCTTTAATATTTTTTTTAATTAAATTAAATATTTTAATAATTTTTTTTTTTATTTTTTTTTTTGAATTTGTTTTTTCAATATTCATATTTTAATATTATTATATTATAATAATTAATTATAAGTTAATTATTTGTTAAATTAAAGTGAGTTATTAAATTATGAGTTTTAAAAATATTCCTGTTGGTGATAATATACCAAATGATATATATAGTATAATTGAAATATCGTCATATTCATATCCTATAAAATATGAATATAATTTGAAATATGATTCTTTATTTGTTGATAGATTTATAGATGTACCTATGTTTTATCCTTGTAATTATGGATATATAAATAAAACTCTATCAGAGGATAAAGATCCTTTAGATGTTTTAGTTATTTCTCCTTATCCTTTAAGTATTAATACTGTTATACATAGTCGTCCTGTTGGAATGTTAAAATTAATTGATGAATCTGGTAAAGATTATAAAATATTATCTGTTCCTAATTATGATATTTCTCAACAATATAATAATATTCAAGATATTTTTGATGTAGATAAAAAATTATTAGATAAAATATCATATTTTTTTGAAAATTATAAATCTTTAGAAAAAAATAAATGGGTGGAAAATAAAGGTTGAAGAGATGTTAATAAAGCTAAAAAATTAATTTTAAATTGTTATAAAAAATATAAATTATAAACATTTTTTGTAATAAATCATTATTAATGATAATAATTTTTTACATATGTTTTCTTTTAAGATTTTTTGTATGGAAAATATTCCTGGTGATGAATTTACTTCTATTAAAATAGGTTCAGAATAAATGTTTCTTATTATATCTACTCCAGAAAATATCAATCCTAGTTTTTTTGTTGCTGATATAGCTATATTTTTTTCTTTTTTTGTTATATTAGTTTTATAAGCTGTACCTCCTAAGTATATATTCGAACGATATTCTCCAGGTTTAGCTATTCTTTTTATTGTAGCTATTATTTTTTTATTAAATACTATACATCTTATATCATGTATATATTTTTGATGTATGTATTCTTGTAAAAGAAAACTATTTTCATTTTTTAATATTTTATTTTTTATATTTAAATATTGATTTTTGTCTTTAGCATAAAATACTCCTTTACCTTGACAATTATATAATACTTTTATAATTTTAGGAAAGATATTATTTTTTTTAGTTTTTAAAATAAAATTATTTTTTTTTCTTATATATATAGTTTTTGGAATATTAAAATTATTTTTTGCTAATATTTTTAACATTAATAATTTATTATTTGTATTTTTTATAGATGAATAATTATTTATTATAATTTTACTTTTTTTTTCTAGTTCCTTTATTATGTAAAATTCTTCATTATTTAATTTATTTGAACTTATTCTTGGAATTAAAATATTTATTTTTTTAATTTTTTTATTTTTATAATAGATATTTACTTTGTTTTTTTTTATTGTTAAAAAACATTTTTGAAGATTTATAAAATTTATTTTATATCCTTTTTTAATAATTTCTTGTGAAAATTTTTTACAAAAATATAATTTTTTAGATTTAGTTATTATTGTAAATGATATATTTTTAATATTTTTCTTCTTCATTATCTTCTGATTTAATACCAATTAGTTTTAAAATTAATAAATATAAATTTATAAAATCTAAATATAATATTAATGCTCCTAATATTGAATATTTTCTGAATTGTTCATCGTGTTCACTAGTAATGTAGTTACCTATTTCTTTTAATTTTTGTGTATCTCATGCTATTAATATTGAAAATGATAATATACCTAAGTATGATATTATTAATACTATATATGAATTTTGTAAAAAAAAATTTATTGTTGTGGAAATTATGATACCTATTAATATCATTAATGCTAAATTACTTGCTTTAGTTAAATCTTGTTTAGTACTATACCCTCATATACTCATTATTCCAAACATTATACTAGTAGTTAAAAAAGTTGTAGTTATTGAGATATATGTATATATTAAAAATATACTAGAAATAGATAGTCCTGTTAAAATAGAATAAAACATAAATAATGTTATTGCAAAATTTGCTGATAATCTATTTATCATATTAGAAAGTGTGAATACTACTATTAATTGTGTTATTAATATAGTAAATAAAAAAAATTTATTAAAAAATATCATTTCTAAAAGAAATGGTATTTTAGTGATATATCATGCAGTAAATGTAGTTAATAATAAACCACTTGACATTCATCCATATACATTATTTATATAAGAATAAATAATACTTGTTGTACTATCATAATGATAGTATGAATATTTTTTCATAATTTTCCTATTTATAAATTAATATTAAATCAATTTATCATTTTCTTTCATGTTTTTTTAGTTATTTTTTTATTATATAATAATTTATTTGACAAAGTATTATTTTGTTTATTTTGATAAATAATTATTTTACTTTTATTATTAATTTTTTTTTTAATTTTTTTTATTTTTTTTAATATAAGATTATTATTTTTTTCTGAATATAATCCTAATATTGGTATTTTAATTTTATCAATTATTTCAATAGGTTGAATAGGATGTTTATAATTTTTTATATTTGATATTTTGCCATTTCATATAACTGATGTTTTGATATATTTTTCTTGAAAATATGATAGTAATCATGTTATTCTTCCTCCTCAATTAAATCCTATAATGCCAATTTTATTATTTTTATATTTTTTTTTTAGTCATTTTATTAAATATATGATATTTAAAATAATTTCTTTATCTGATAAAAAATTTATTTTTTCTCCTAATTTATCAATATTTTTTTTAAAATTAATTTTTTTTATTTTGTATAATAATTTTGGTAATACAGATATATATTGATGTTTAGATATATTTTTACATATATTTTTGATATTTTTATTAGTTCTAAATATTTTTTCTATTACAATTATAATTTTTTTTTTTTTTTTAAATTTTATTTTATCAGGTATATATATATATATTGGTAATAAATTACTATTTATAGTATTTATTTTTTTTTTTTTAATATTAATTTTAATCATATTTAAATTTTTATAAATAATTAAATATTGTTTAATTGTTTTTTAAATATTTTACTTATCTTAAATCTAAGTATTTTTTTAGATAAAATAATATTTTTTTTTTTATTTTTTGGATGTATTCATATTTTTTTTTTATTTTTTTTAATATAAAATTTTCCAAAATTTTTTATTTTAATATTTTTTTTGTTTTTAAGATAAAAAATTATTTTTTTTAAAAAAATTGTAATTATTATATTAATTTTTTTTTTACTTATTTTGGATTTTTTTTTAATGTAATTAATAATATCATTTTTATTGTAATTCATTTTTAATCTTTAATTGATGCTGAAAATTTTTTTTTTAGCATTTTTTTACATTTATTAATTATTTTATTTATTTTATATTCATTTAATGTTTTATAATTATCTTGTATTTTAATTCTTAAAGTTATATTTTTTTTATTTTTTTTTTCTAATTTTTTATTTTTATATATTTTAATAATATAAACTTTTTTAATTCTATTTTTATTTATTAATAAACATTTTTTAATTATTTTAGTTATTCATATTTTATTGGAAATTATTAATGTAATATCTCTAAAATTACTTTGAAATTTAGATATATTTGTAATTTTTTTATTTATTTTAATTAAAATATTTTTAATTTTTATTTCAAATATAAATATTGGATGTTTAAAAGAAAAATATTTTTGTATTTTTTTATTTAACATTCCCATAAATCCTATATTTTTTTTTTTAAAAATTATTTTAATATTTTGTTTTTTATCTAATATTTTATATTTTGATTTTTTTGTGTTATATAAATTAAATTTATTATTTTTTTTAAAAAAAAATTCTAAATCACCTTTAATATCATAAAAATCTAGTAAATAATTTTTTTTTATAAATCAATTTTCTGTATATCTATATCCAGATATAGCTGCTGAAAAAATATTTTCTTGTATTATTTTTTTTTTTTTTTTTTTGTAACATGTACCAATTTCAAAAATTTTAATATTTTTATTTTGTTTTTTAGTATTTAAATGTATATTTTTTATTAAACCAGGTATTAATGATGTTCTCATTAATGTCATATTTTGGGATAGAGGATTAAATATTTTAATATATTTTTTTTTATTATTTAAAATATTTATTTCTTTATAATTAGAAAAATGAAAATTGATTACTTCTTTATATCCTAAAGAAGTAAAATTATTTTTAATTTTGTTTATTTCTTTTAAAAAATAATTATTTTGATTAAAAATTAATTTTGAATTTATCGATTTACTGCAAATTTTATTAAATCCATAATTTTTAATTATTTCTTCAATAAAATCTTCTTGAATTTTTAAATCATTTCTTCATTTTGGAGGATTGATATATAAAAAATTTTTTTTTTTAATTAATTTACATTTTATTTGTTTTAAAAAATTAATAATTTTTTTTTTTTTTATATTTATACCTATTTTGTTAGTTATATTTTTATATGGTAATTTAATATATTTTTTTTTTTTAATTTTTCTTTTAATTTTTATAATGTTACTTATTTTACCTCCACATATTTTTTTTATTATATAAATACATTTTTCTAAAAAATAATTTTGTGTATATTCATCATTATTATTTAGATATTTATTTTTAATATTTAAAATATTTTTTTTAATTTTTTTTATATATTTATTATTATATAATGGAGCTAATAATAATATATTTTTTGTTTTGTTTTTAATTCTAAATTGTTTAATACTTTTTTTTTTTAAAGTAATTTTTTTTATATTATTTAAATATTTATTATTAATATATTCTTTAATTTTATCTAAACTTAAACAGATTATTTTTTGTCCAGATTCTATTAAAATATATAAGAAAATATCTGTAATATTATTTTTATATTTTATTTCTAGTTTTTTTAGTCTTTTTTTTATTATATTTGGAGTTTTAAATTTGTATAAATTAATTTTTTTAATTAATAAATATTTATAATTTTTAATTTTTTTGTTTCATATATTTATATTAATAAAATAGTTATTTTTAATGTTTTTTTTAATTTTTTTTTTTTTTATGTATATTTTTTTTTTAAATAATATATTTAATTCTCTAGATAAACCATATATATTATTACAATCAAATCTATTGTATGGTATATTAATTTCTAAATAATTATATTTTTTAATTAATTTAATTTTTTTTTTTTTATTTTTTATATATAGTATATATATAAAATTATTTTGTATTTGTATTTTACAATATTTAAATTGAATTTTTTTTTTTATATATTTTTTTTTTATTAATATATTTTTATATTTTATATTTTCTTTAATATTTTTTATGTATATAAAATTGTTATTGTTATTTATTTTAATTTTTGATATTTTATTATTAATTTTTTTATAAAAATATACTTTTTTAATAGTATATTTTTTATTTATATTTAAAATATTATTATTTATTTCAAAACCATTTTTATTTAATATATAAATGATATTTTTAATATTTAAATTATTTTTATGGTATTCTCTTATTCAATCTTCAAAAAATTTCATTATTTTAAAATTTAAAATTGATTTAAAAATTTAATATTATTATTATATAATAATCTAATATCAGATATATTATATTTAATCATTAATATTCTTTCAATTCCTAATCCAAATGCTAATCCAGAATATTCTTTAGGATTAATTTTAGAATTTATTAATATTTTAGGATGTATCAATCCACAACCAAGAATTTCTAATCATTCATTATTTTTATTTTTTATAAAAACTTCACAAGAAGGTTCTGTAAAAGGAAAATATGCTGGAATAAATTTTATTATATTTTTTTTTTTAAAAAAATATTTAATAAATTCGTTAATAATATATTTTAAATTAGTAAAATTAATGTTTTTATCAATTATAAAACATTCTAGTTGATGAAACATAGGAGTATGAGTTTGGTCATAATCTCGTCTAAAAACACATCCTGAAGTAATAATTTTAATTGGGGGTTTAAAATATTTTAAACATCTTATTTGCATACATGAAGTTTGAGTTCTAAGTAGTTTTTTATTATTTATTCAAAATGTATCTTTCTTAGATCTTGATGGATGGTTTTTATGAATATTTAATGCGTCAAAATTATAAAAAGTATTTTCTATATTTTTTCCATATATGTTTTTAAATCCAAGTTTATTAAAAAAATTTTCTATTTTTATTATTGTTTTAGTAATTGGATGTAAATTACCTTTTTTATAAAATATTCTTCCTGGTAAAGATAAATCTATATATTTTTTTTTTTTTTTTTTAATATATTTTTTTTTTAAAATATTAATTTTATTTATTATAAAATTTTTAATTTTATTAATTTTTTTACCGAATTTAGGTTTTAAATTTATAGGAATATTTTTAATTAATTTTATTAATTTTTTTATTTTGCCTTTTTTACTTAAATATTTTATATATAATTTTTTAATACATTTATAATTTTTTATTTTTTTAGTTTCAGAATTAAATTTTAAAATTATTTTTTTAAAATTAAACATTTTAAAAGTAAATTATTTTTTTTTTATTAATAACATTATTTTATCAAATAATATTGAATTATTATTTATAATATCAGCTAGTATTTTTCTATTAATTTTTAATGATATATCTTTTAATTTTTTTATAAATTTACTATAAGATATACCATATTCTCTAACTTTAGCATTTATTTGTATTATTCATAATCTTCTAAAATTTCTTTTTTTTTTTTTTCTATCTATATATGAGTATTGTCCTGATTTTATTACTGCTTGATATGCTGATCTATATGTTCTTGATCTTGAACTAAAATATCCTTTAGATAATTTTAATATTTTTTTATGTTTTTTATGAGAAATTTTTCCTCTTTTAATTCTTACCATATTTTATCCTTTATAAGTATGGAATACCTTTAATAAGTATTTTAGTATTTATTTTATTTACTATTTTTTTTTTACGAAGATGTCTTTTTTTTTTTTTTTTTTTTTTTTTTTTTTTTTTTTTTTAATTTTTTTTTTTTAATTTTTATTTTTTTTTTGTATTTTTTTTTTTTTTTTTTTTTTTTTCTTTTTTTTTTTTACGAAGATGTCTTTTTTTTTTTTTATTTTTTTTAGTTAATATATGACGTAAATTAGTACGTTTAAATTTTAATTTTCCTGATGAATTTTTTTTGACTCTTTTTTTAATAGCATGTATTGTTTTAATTTTTAACATGATTTTTTATTTTTTTTTAGGATTTAAAATCATAATAATTTGTCTGTTTTCGGTTCTTTTAGAAAAAAATATTAATTGAGATATTTTAGATAGTTTATTTTTAATTTTATCTAACATATTATAAGCTATATTTTTATGAATTATTTCTCTTCCCTTAAATTTTATAATTATTCTAATTTTATTACCTTTTTTTAATAAACGTTTAGTATTTTTAATTTTTATATTAAAATCATTTTTATTTGTAGTAGGTCTAAATTTTATTTCTTTAATATTTATAGATTTGTTTTTGTTTTTTATTTTTTTTTTTTTTCTATATAAAAATTTACCATAATTTAATATTTTACATATTGGAGGATTAGTAGTAGAATTTATTTCTACTAAATCTAAATTATCTTTTTTAGCTAAATTTATTGCTTTATTTATATCAATTATTTTAATATCTTTTTTTTTATTTCCAATAATTTTAACTTTTAAAGATTTTATTTCATAATTAATTCTGTGTAATTTTTTAAAAAATTTTTTTTTATTAATTTTAATAATTTACCTCTTTAATATTTATTTTTTTTTTTAATTTTTTTAATTAATTTTTTAATATTTATTTTTAAAAATTTATTATTTAAAGTTTTTCTTACATTGATTGTATTATAAAGAACTTCTTTATCGCCGCATATTACCATGTAAGGTATCTTTTGTAAAGTATGTTTTCTAATTTTATAATTTATTTTTTTATTTTTAAAATCACCTATTGATCTAATATGATTTTTTTTTAGTATATATAGTATTTTTTTACAATATTTTTTATGTTTTTCGGAAATATTTATTACTACTATTTGTATTGGTGTTAATCATGTAGGTAATCATCCATTATTTTTTTCTAATAATATACCTATAAATCTTTCTAATGATCCTAATATGGCTCTATGTATAATTATAATTTTTTTTTTAATGTTTTTTTTATTTATAAAATTTACATTTAATTTTTTTGGTAAATAGAAATCTAATTGTATAGTTCCACATTGTCATTCTCTATTATAAGAATCTTTTAATATGAATTCTATTTTAGGTCCATAGAAAGCTCCTTCTCCTTTTTTAATTTTGAAATTTATTTTATTTTTTTTTAAAACTTTTATTAATTGATTTTCTGATTTTTTTCATGTTTTTTTATTACCTAAATATTTTTTAGGTTTTGTTGATATAAATACATTAATATTTTCTAATTTAAAAATTTTATATATTTTTTGTGTTATTTTAATACACTGAGATATTTCTTTTTTAATTTGTTTTTCAGAACAAAATATATGTGCGTCATCTTGAGTAAATGATCTTGTTCTCATTAATCCATATAATGATCCTGAATATTCATTTCTATGACATATACCAAATTCTGACATTCTAATAGGTAAATTTTTATATGATCTTATTTTTTGTTTATATATATCTATATGTCCTAAACAATTCATTGGTTTAATACATAATTTTTTTTTTTCAGATTTTGTAGTAAATATAAAATTATTATAATAATTTCAATGTCCACTATTTTTTCACATATTTTTATTTATTAAATATGCACTTTGTACTTCGATATAATTATATTTATAAATTTTTTTTCTTAATAATTTTTTAATATTTTGTAATAATATAAATCCTTTATAGTTTCAAAATATTATTCCTGGTGTTTCTTTATTTATATGATAAAAATTTATTTGTTTATTTATTTTTCTGTGATCATTAATTTTAATATAATTTTTATTATTTGAATATTTTTTATTTTTTTTTTTTTTAATTTCTATATGTATTTTTTGAATATTTTTATTTTTAGATTTTATATTTCAAATATTTTTTATTTTGTAAAAATTTAAATATTTTTGTATTAATTTAATGTTAAATTGATTTTTTTGATTTATTTCAAAAAAATTATTTTTTGTTATTTTATTTTTTAATTTTATATTTTTATTAATATTTTTTTTAATGTATATATATATTTTTTTTTTAATTTTTAGTAATATTTTTACAGATATATTTTTTTTATATTTTAAATAATAAAAAAAATTTTTGTTTTTTATTTTTGATTTAATTAAATTAAAATTTATTAATATTTTTTTAAAGGATTTAATTATTATATATTCAAATATTTTATTAATAATTTTTTTTCCTAAATATGAATTTATATTTATTAAATTTAATTTAGTATTTTTTTTTATTATATAATTTAAATTAAGTATTTTTTTATTTATATATCCTGCAATATATATATTATTATTTTTTATTTGTTTAATAAATTTTTGAATAGAAATTTTTTTTTTAAATAAGTATATTTTACTTAAATATTTTATTTTAATCATTTTAAATCCTTTATAATTATATTATAATGTTATTATATAATATAATATTGTTTTATTTAAAATAATATATTTATTATTATTTGGTATATTTTGTGAATTTTAAAAATCATTTAATATTTTCTATTTGATTTATATTTTTTTTTGTTAAATTATTTAATATTTTAATTTATATAAATTTATGACATGTATTTTTTTTTGGTTTAATATTTAGTTTATTTCCAGATATAGATCATAAAAAATCTTTTTTAAGATATAATATTTTTTTTTGATTTTGATTTATTTTTATTAGTCATAGAAAAATTACTCATAGTTTTTTTTCATTAATTATTTTGTTTTTAAGTTTATTTTATTTAAATTATATAAATTTAAATTTTAATTTAAATACTATAGTTGGTATAACAATAGGTTATTTGAGTCATATTGTAGCTGATATATTTTCATTTAGAGGAGTATATTTTTTTTGACCTCTAAATATTAGAGTAAAATTTCCTTTATATTACTTTTTTTATAATAAAGTAATTAATTATTTTTTGTGTATTTTGTTTTTATTATTATTTTTTTTTTATAAATAAATTATATATGTTTATATTATATCAATCAAATGATTTAGAAGTATTACAACATGTAATGTTACATAAGTTTAAAGAAATAAATAATAAAAATTATACAATATTAATTTCTGATCATAATTCATCTTTTTTTTTGAAAATGTTTTTATCTAAACAATTGGGTATTTGTGCTAATCATAATTTTATATTACCAGCAAAATTTATATGGAATATTTATAAACAATTTATTCCTGAAATATCTGATAATTGTTTTTTTAAAAAAAATAATTTAGTATTTGTTATTATGAATTTATTACCTAAATTACTAAATTTAAAAGAATTTTATATATTAAAAAAATATTTATTGAATGATTCAAATTATATAAAATTATATGATTTATCTTATAAAATTGCTGATATTTATGATAAATATTTAATGTATCGTGTTGATTGATTATATAAATGAGAAAATTATCAATTAATAGATAATTTAAAGGATGAAGTTCATCAATTGTGACAATCAATTTTATGAAGAAAGATAATTATTTTTTATTGTAAAAAATTTAATTTTATTTGAAATAGATGTAAAATTTATTATAAATTTTTAGATTTAGTTAATAAAAATAATTTAATTTTTTTAAAAAAATATATTTCTGAATTATTTATATTTAATATTTCTTATTTACCTCCGATATATTTAAATACTATTTATTTATTATCTAAATATATTGATATTCATTATTTTATAATTAATCCTAGTTTTAAATATTGATATGATAATTTTATATTTAATAAAAATATTTTAAATATTTATAATTCATATAATATTGATTCTTTTTTATATAAGTTAAATCCTTTAATAATTAATAATTGTGAATTTTTTTCTGAATATTTATCTTTAGTTAAAACATTTAATATTTGTGAAATAGATTGTTTTGTAAAATTTAATAAAAAAAATCTTTTAAATATCATTAAAAATGATGTTTTAAATTTTAAAAATTCTTTTATTTTAAATAAATTTTTAATTAAAAAATATAATTTAGATAATTCTTTAATTTTTAATTCTTCTAATAGTTATATTGAAGAATTATTGAAATTAAAAAATTTTTTATTAAATTTAATTCAAAATAAAAAATATTATGTTAATGATATACTCGTATTAGTTACTAATATAGATACATATTATCCTTATATTAATACAGTTTTTTCTGAAAAATTATGTAAAAAGTATTTACCTTTTCATATAATGAGTAAAAATTTAACTTTTGATAATAAAATATTAAATTTATTTATAGATTTATTAAATATATCAAATATTAAATTTACGTTTAGTAAAATTTTATATTTTTTAAAAAATGATGTTTTTTTAAATAAATTTAATATTAGTATTAATGAATTTAATATTATTTCAAATTTTATTAAAAATGATGGTATATGTGCTGATATGAATAATTTTTTAGTTAATGAGAAATTATATGAATTTAATGATTCAATTTTATTAAATAGTATTAAACGTATATTATTAGGTTATGCTATTAATGATAAATATTGTTTTTGAAATAATATGGTTCCTTATTCTATATTAGATAATAATTATTTTCATAAATTAATAGGTAAATTATCTGATTTTATATTTAAAATTATTCATTGAAAAAAAATATTAAGTTTAAAATATTTTTTAAATTTATGAATAGATATTTCTAAAAAATTTTTAGATGTTTTTTTTACTAAAGATGTTATAAAAAAAAATTTTTTTTTAAATTATAAAGTTTGATTTTATTTTTATGAAAATTGTAAATTATTTCTTTTTAATAAAAAAATTAAAGTTAGTTTATTTATTAAAATTTTTATTAATTTTATTAATAAAAAAAAATATAAATTATATTCTTTAAGTCATATAAATTTTTCTTCTTTTATAACTTTACATAATTTACCTTTTAAAATAATTTGTTTTTTAGGTATGAATGACAATATTTATCCTAATAAAATTTTAAATTATAATTTTGATTTGATGTATTCTAATCCTAGATTAGGTGATAGAAATAAATTTAATTATGATAAGTATATTTTTTTAAATTTTTTATTATCGTCTAAAAAAAAAATTTATATTAGTTATTTAAATTTCTCTTTTTTAAAACATACTAAATTATTTCCTTCTATTTTAGTTAATAATTTAGTTAATTATTTAAATATAAAAAAATATTGAAATATTAATTATAGTAATAATATTTTACAAGATAATTTTTTTATTAAAAAAATTAATTTAATTCCTAAAAAAGATAAAAATTTTTTAGTTAAATTTATAAAAAAAAAAGAAATATATTTTAATAAATTTTGTTTTTTTTTATTTAATCCAATAAAATATTATATGATAAATTTTTTTAAAATTAATTATTTTATATTTAATAAAATTAATGATTATAATAACTTTTTTAAGTTAGATATAAAAAAATTTTATTTTGTTAGATTTGATTTAATAAATATTTTTTTAAAATCTAATATTATAGATGATAATATTGTATATTATTTACAAATTTTAAATTTATTTCCTATAAATTCTTTTGGAAAAATTTTATGGATTAAAGAAAAAAAAAATATTTTATTTTTATTAAATAAAATAAAAAAATTTTTTTTTTGTATAAAAAAATATAATTTTTTTTGTAAAATATATGATTTTAATTTATATGGAGCAATAAATTTATGTAAAAATTATGGGGTAATAAAATGATTACCTAAAAATATTAATTTAATAGATGCTTTAGTTTTTTGAATAGAACATTTAATTTATTGTTATTTAGGAGGAAAAAATAAAAGTACATTATACGGTTATAATGGTTCATGAAGTTTTTGTTTTATAGATAAAAATTTATCTGAAAAATATTTATATAAATATATAATTTATTATTATTATTTTAACAAGAAAAATATTTTTTTTTTACCTAAATCAAGTAATATTTGGATTTTAAGTGCTTATGATTTTAAAAGTAAAAAAATTTTAAATAATTTTTTATATAATAGAGCAAAAAATAAATTATTAGATGTATTATATGGTAATTATTTTATTAATGGTGAATTATATGATATTTTTATTTTAAATTATTTAAAAAAATTTAATTTTAAAATTGATTTAGATTTTATAATTTTAAAATCAGAACAATGATTATATGATATGTTTAGTTATTTAATTTTTAATATTTAATAAATATTTATGTATATAGAAGATAATTTTTTAAATATATATTTAGGTAAAAGTAATTTAATTGAAGCATCTGCTGGTACAGGTAAGACTAATTTAATATCATTATTATATTTACGTTTTTTATTTGGTATTAATATAGAAAAAGATTTTTTAAATTTATCATTACATAATATTTTAATAGTTACTTTTACAGATGTAGCTACTTTAGAAATTAAAATTAGAATATTAAATAATATTAGGAATTTACGTTTATCTTGTATTAAAAAATATCCGGTTAATAATATTATAAAAAATTTTTATTTTTTTATTAAAGACATACCTAATATAATAAATTTATTAATTAAGTATGAATATATTATAGATAATATTTCAATATTTACTATACATAGTTTTTGTAAAAAAATTATTTTTACTAATTTTATTGAGTCTAATATTAATTATAATAGTATTATTATTAATAATGAAACTAATTTATTATATGAAATAATAATTATATTTTGACGTAAATATTTTAGTATTTTATCGATTGATTTAATTAAAATTATTTCTAATTATTGATTAAATCCTATGAAATTATTTACTTTTTTATTACCTATATGAAATATTATGTATTTTTCTTTTAATATTAAAAATAAATATTTATCTATAGAGGATTGTTATAATAAAATTATATTATTTATTAATAAATTTAAAAAATTATGATTATTAAATTATAATTTTATTTATAATTTTTTAATTTCTAAAAATAAAATTTTAAATTTTAAAAATTTAGAGAATTTATTTTCAGAAATTAATATATGATGTAAAAGTAAAACTGTAGATTTTTATATACCTTATAGATTAAAAAAAATAAGTTTTATTAATTTAAATCAAAAATATAATAAAATAAATTTTTCAAATTTTTATAATCTTTTAATATTTATAGATAAAATGTTTTTAAAAATACAAGATTTAAAAAATTTTATTATTATTTTATGTATAAAATATATTAAAAAAAAACTTTTGAAAATTAAGGAAAAAAAAGTATATTTAAGTTTTAATGATTTAATAATTAAATTAAATGATATTTTAATTAATCATAAAAATGATATATTAATTAATTTAATTAGAAAAAATTATCCAATATTATTAATTGATGAATTTCAAGATACAGATTTTTTACAATATAATATATTTCGTAAAATATATATAGATAAATATTCAAATATTAATACTAAATTAATATTAATTGGTGATCCAAAACAATCTATTTATACTTTTAGAGGTGCAAATATATTTAATTATATTAAATCTAAAAAAAATATAAATTTTTTATATACTTTAAATACTAATTGACGTTCTTCAATTAATTTTGTAAAAAGTATTAATTATTTATTTGATAAAATTAATAATCCTTTTATTTTTAAAGAAATAAAATATTTAAATACAAATTTTTCTTTAGAAAATAACTTTTATTTAATTAAAAATAATAACATAAGTCCTTCTATAAATTTTTACATTTTAAATAATCTGGATAAAAAAAGATGGAAGGAAAACTTAGCTAAAGTATGTGCTATTCAAATATGTAAATTATTAGATAATAAAAAACAAAATTTATTGTTTAATAATAAAATTAAAAGATTTATTTTACCTTCTGATATAGCAA
The DNA here is from genome assembly GCA_036689555.1 of Candidatus Stammera capleta. Taxonomy (GTDB): domain Bacteria; phylum Pseudomonadota; class Gammaproteobacteria; order Enterobacterales; family Enterobacteriaceae; genus Stammera; species Stammera capleta_U. The sequence continues at coordinate 201,005 of CP144856.1, read as the reverse complement.
TTTTAGTTCATACTAATTATGAAATTCAATTAATTTTAAATGTTTTTAAAAAATTTAATTTACCTATTAATTCTATTTTAGAGAAAAGTAATATTTTTCATACTAATGAAGCTAAAGAAATATTATTTTTATTAAAATCTGTATTGAATCCTGATTCTATTACTTTATTAAGTAGTTCTTTATCTACTTCTTTTTTTAATTTTGATTTTTTATTTATTAAAAATATTATAAATAATAAATTTATTTTAAATAAATGAATTAATAATTTTTATTTTTATAAAGATATTTGAAATAGAAGTGGTATTTTAGTTATGATTAATTATATATTGGAAAGTAATAAAAAAAGTAATTTAAATTTTAATATAAATAAATTTTGATTTAATAATATATTGCATATAAGTGAAATTTTGGAAAAAAAAAGTTATAGTATAAAAAATAAATTATTATTAATTTATTGGTTAAATGATAATATTTTAAATGTTAATAAAGAAAAAAAAGATTTTTATATTAAGTTTTTAAATGAAAATAATAGTATAAAAATTTCTACTATACATAAATCTAAAGGTTTACAATATAATATTATTTGATTACCATTTATAATAAATTTTAAAATTAATAATTCTTATTTTATATTTCATAATAGAAAAAATTTTAGATTAAATATAGATTTATATAAATTAAATAAAAATATTTTTTATGTTAATGAAGAGAATTATTCTGAAGAGATGCGTTTATTTTATGTAGCTATTACTAGATCAATATATCAATGTAATATTTTTTTATATGAAGTATTAAATAGTAAAAATGAAAAATTTTGTTTTACATATTTAGGTAGATTATTAGGTTGTAATAGTAATTATAATTTTAGTGAAATTAAAAAAATTATTAGTAAAAATATAAATTTTAAATATATATATTTTAGTTTTTTAAATTATATGTATTTTAAAAATAAGAAATTTATTTTTATTAAAAATAAAAGTGTTAAAAAAATAAATAAAGTTAAAATAAATTTTAAAAATATAAAATATGTATTAAATTTTTCTAAAATTATTTCTTCTAAATTAAAACAAAATAATTTTTTAAATGTTAATAATTTATTTTCAGTAAAGAATAGAAAAATTTTACCTAAAGGTAAAAAAATTGGTAATTTTTTTCATAAAATATTAGAAAAAATTGATTTTTTAAATTTATTAAATAATAAAAATATTTTATATTATATGTCTAAATTTAATATTTCTAAAAAATGATTTTTTAGTATTAAAAAAATTTTACATAATTTATTAAATGTTAATTTATTAAAAAATTCTATTAATATTATTAATAAAAAAGTTTCTTTTTTAAAAGAATTTGATTTTTTTTTACCTATAGTAAATTCATTAAATTTTAGTAAATTTAATAATATAGTTAATAAATATACTTCTGTACTTAAAATATCTAAAAATATTAATTTAAGTATAAATAATTTTAAAGGTTTTTTAAATGGAATTATTGATTTATTATTTATTTATAAAAATAAATATTTTATAATTGATTATAAATCTAATTGATTAGGTAATAATTATATTGATTATAGTAATAAATATTTATATAAAATTATTTATTTGTACCGTTATGATATACAATATTTATTATATACAATAGCTTTACATAATTATTTAAAATTAAATATTAAAAATTACGATTATAATATTAATTTTGGTGGTATATATTATATATTTTTACGTGGATTATTTTTAGATAATAAAAATAATTCTGTAACAGGTCTATTTTATAATAGACCTAATTATTTATTAATTAGTGAATTAAATTATTTTTTTAAAAAATAAATATTATGTTTAGTGAAATTGATTTATTTATATATAAATGTTTTAAGAAAAAAAAAATTAGTCTAATAGATATGTATTTTTCCAAAATTTTTAAATTAAATAATTTTGAATCTGATGTAGTAGTATTATTTGCTATGTTGATTAGTTTATCTAGTAGATTGGGTAATACATGTTTACCTTTATGACAATTATTGTATAAACATATATTTTCTAAATATATATTAAATTTTTTAGAATATTTTTTTAAAAGATATATATCAATAAATGATTGTATAGAAATATTATTTAAATTAAATGTTTTAAGTAAATATTATTACTGTAATAAAACTCCTTTTATTTTATATAATAATTGTATTTATTTATATAAATTGTGAATATATGAAAAATATATAATTAATTTTTTTAATATAAATTTTAAAAAAAAAGAAAAATTATGTATAGATAAGATATTTTTATTTGAATTTTTAAATAAATTTTATTTAAATATATATCAAAAAATTTCTGTTTTAAATGTTATTTGAAATAAAATTTCTATAATTTCAGGTGGTCCTGGTACAGGTAAAACTACTTTAATATCTAAATTAATTTTAATTTTGTATAAAATATTTAAATTTCAACATAGTAATTGTATAAAAATTGTTTCTTTTACTGGTAAATCTGCATCTAATATTACTCATTCTTTAAAAAAAAATTACAATTTTTTAAATATTAATTCTTCTGTAAAAAAAAAATTACCTTATAAAGCTACTACTATTCATAAATTTTTAGGTTTTAATTATAATAAAAATGTTATTTCAAATAATTATATTAATGATAGTATTGATGTTTTAATTATTGATGAATCATCTATGATAGATATATCTTTAGCTTATTATTTATTATCTTCATTAAAAAATATTAAAAAAATTATATTTTTAGGAGATAGTAATCAAATAAGTTCTATAGATTCTAGTTCATTTTTTAATGAAATTTGTAATTTTTATATTAATAATTTTCAAATTAAAAATAAAATATTAAAAAAAATTTTTTTAAAAATTTTTAATTTTCAGGATAAATACAATACATATTTATCTTATATTAGTAATATATCTTTTTTAATTAAAAATTATCGTTTTAAAAAAAATATATTTTTATATAAATTTATTAATTTTGTAAAATTAGGATATTTAAAATATATAAATAAATTTTTATATGAAAATAATTTTAAAAATAATTTTAGTTTTTATGATTCTGAAAAATATGATTTTAATTTTTTATTAAATTTATGTATTAAAAAATATATGAGATATATTAATTTTATAAAATATAGATTTGATTTAAATAAAATATGAAATATATTTAATAAATTTCAAATTATTTCTGTTTTAAAAAAAACTTTTTATGGTATAAATTTTTTAAATAAATATTTAAATAATTATTTTTTAAAGAATAATTTAGTTAAAAATATATTATATATTTCTAATTTAAATTGTTATTATTATATGGGTGAACCTATAATTGTTACTAAAAATAATAATGATTTAAAATTGTTTAATGGAGATGTAGGATTTTTAATTTTTGTAAAAAATGAATTTAAATTAATGTTTTTAGATTATAATAAAAATAATAAATTTATTAATTGTTTAAATTTAACTAATTGAAAAAATAATTGAGTAATTACTGTACACAAATCTCAAGGTTCTGAATTTAAACATGTATTATTAATATTACCAAATTATTTTTCTACTTTGTTAAATAGAGAATTAATTTATACAGCTATTACTCGTGCTAGAAAAAAAATTACTATTTATGGTAACAAAAATATATTTTTATCTAGTATAAGTAAAAAAAGAAATACTTTTACTAATATATCAAATAAGTTGTTAATTTAATACTGAAATTTTTATGATTAATTATATCCAATATATAAAATTATTAATAAAATTATTTATGTTAATTAATCCTATAGGTTTAATTCCTATATTTATATTTTCTGTAGATAAAATAGTAGAAAATGAAAAAAAAAAATTTAATATTTATATTAATTTAATAATGTTTTTTATTTTAGTAATTATGTTTTTATTAGGTAATAAATTTTTATTATTTTTTGATTTAAATATTAATGTATTACAAATAACTGGTGGTTTGTTAATTTCTTTAAGTTCATTTAATATTATTAATGATTGTTCAGATATTAAAATAAAAAATTTTTCTAAAAATAAAGTTAGTTTTATAAAATTTCTTACTCCAATATCTTTTCCTTTAATGGCTGGTCCTAGTTCTATTACAATGTTAATTTCGTATGGTAATTATTGTAATAGTTTTTTAGAGTATTTTTTTTCTATTATTTCTATAGCATTATTTAGTTTTTTTTGTTGATTTTCTTTTGAACTAATTTTTTTTTTAAGAAATTATATTTCTAATTCTATAATTATATTTTTTAATAAAATATTTTCTGTTATTTTATTAACTTTTGGAATACAAACAATTTTATTAGGTATAAAAAATTTTATTTTAATTTAAATTAGTATTTGTTTATTCTTTTCATAATATATAAAGATATTATATTAAAATTAATTCAATTTATATTAATATTTTTTTTAATATTTATATCATATTTTTTAATTAATCTTAAAATATTTAAGATATTTTTTTGATTAAATTTATTAATATTTTTTTTAAAAAAATTAAATAAAATATTTAAAATTATTAATTTATTAAAATTATTTTTTTGTATTTTTTTAAGTAAATATATATTTTTAAATATATTTTTATTTTTTATTGATTTTATTCATAATTTTATTATTTTAATGTTTTTATATTTATCTTTTAATATTTCATAATTATTTTCTTTCTTAAAATATTTTTCATTTATACATTTTATAATTTTGACAAAGTTAAATTGTTTAAATTTATTTATTTCTTTTATTGATAAAAAAAATATAAATTCTATATTAAATATTATAAATATATTTTTTATTTTTTTTATAAAAAAAATTTTAATTATATTATTTATAATAAATTTATTTAAATTATTAATTTTTTCTATTATATTTAGTATAATGATTTTTTTTTTATAAAAGAAATTTTGAAAAAAAATTTTTTCGTATATATTTTGTCAATTTAAATTTTTATCTACCACTATATTAATAGTAGTAATTTTTTTATATTTTTTTTTAATTTTTTTTTTTATAAATATTTTATATTTATTTTTTTTAATTAAATTATTTCCATATATATAAAAAATATTTTTTTTTACACTATTTTTAAAATTATTTTTTTTTTGCATTTATTTATTAGTTATAAAATTTATGATTTTATTTTTTATATATATAACTTTATATATATTATTCTTATTTGATATAAATTTATTAATTATTTTTTTTTTATATATATATTGAATTATTTTATCTTTATTTAAATTATTATATATAAAAATTTTTTTTCTTATTTTTCCATTAATTTGAATTGGTATTTGTATTTTCATTTTTATATTTAAAAATTTTTTATTTATTTTAGGTCATGAAGTATCGTCGATAGAGTTTTTGTTACCAATTTTATTTCATAAGTAATAACTAATATGAGGAGTAAACGGATAAATTAATATTAAATTAATATTTATACATTTTTTTTTTAATAAATAATCATATTTATTTGTTATTTTATATTTTTCTAAAATTTTAGTTAATTTCATAATTGTAGATATTATTACATTAAAATTATTTTTTGTATTTATATTTTTGTTAATACTATATATTGTTTGATTTAAAGAAAAATTTATTTTATTTTGTATTTTAATATTATTATTTTTATGATTTTTATATTTTTTAATATTTTTTTTTTTAAATTTAAATATTAATTTTCATAAACGATTTAAAAATCTATAACATCCTATAATATTTTTTTCTTTTCATTGTAAATTTTTTTCTATAGGAGATGAAAATATTATAAACATCCTTAAAGTATCTGCTCCATATTTATTTATTATTTTAGTAGGATTAATACCATTGTTTTTTGATTTTGACATTTTATGTTTTCCTATGTAATTTAAAGGAATATTTTTATTTTTTAGTAAATAAATAATTTTGTTATTTATTATTTTTTTTTTAACTTTAGTAAAATTTATTCATTTTTTTTTATTATTTTTATTTATATAATAATATGTATCAGATAATACTGTTCCTTGACAAATTAATCTTTTTACTGGTTCTTTAGATTTTACAAGTTTTATATTTTTAAAAAATTTATGCATAAATCTAAAATAAATTAAATGCATAGTAGCATGTTCTATACCTCCTATATATGTATCAATAGGTAATCAATAATTTGCTTTTTTAGTATCAAATATACCTGAATTATATTTAGGTGATGTATATCTTAAATAATATCAAGATGATTCCATAAATGTATCTAATGTATCTGTTTCTCTTTTAATTATTTTATTATTTTCTTTATAAGTATTTCATAATTTATTTTTTTTTAAAAAATTGGTAGAAAAATTTTTATTTTTTAATTTAGGTAATTTTATTGGTATATCATTTTTATTCATAATTTTATATGAATTACCTATATATTTTATAGGTATTGGTACGCCTCAATATTTTTGTCTAGAAATAACTCAATCTTTTAATTTAAAATTTATTTTTTTTTTAATAATTTTTTTTTTAAATAATTTTTTTTCTATGTTTTTTTCATTAAATATTTTTTTTTTATTAAATTTTATGTTATATTTTTTTAAAAAAATATTATGTTTTTTATTTTTTTTATATTCTATGAATATAGATTTAGTATTAAATGTTTCTTCTGTAAAATTAGTTACTCAAATATAATTTTTTGTATTATTTAAAGGATTTATAATAAATAATTTAGTATTTATACCTATAATTTTTTTTTTTTTATTAATTTTATATTTTATTTTTTTATATAAATTATTATTATTTTTTTTTATTATTTTTATTATTTTATTATTAAAAGATATTGATATACATATTGCATATTTTATATATTTAATATTTTTAGCAAAAATTTTAATTTTTTTTTTAATTGATTTAATATATAAATTTATTTCTATTCCTTTACATTTTCCAATTCATTTTTTTTGCATATTTATAACTTTTTTTGGTCAATATTTTAATTTTTTTAAATCGTTTAAAAGTTTATTGGCATATTTTGTTATTTTTATAAATCATTGTGAAATATTTTTATATTTTATAGTTGTGTTGCATCTTCAACATTTATTTAGTATAACTTGTTCATTAGCTAATACAGTTTTATCTTTTGGACATCAATTGACTATACTTTTTTTTTTATATATTAATTTTTTTTTAAATAATTTTATAAATAATCATTGTTCTCATTTATAATAATTTGATTTGCATGTATTTATTTCTCTATCTCAATCATAACTTATTCCTAACATTAATAATTGTTTTTTCATGTATTTAATGTTATTGATAGTTCAGTTTTTTGGTGTTAATTTATTTTTTATTGCTGCATTTTCTGCAGGTAAACCAAAGGAATCTCATCCTATTGGATGTAAAACATTTTTTTTTTTTAATCTTTGATATCTAGATATTATATCTCCTATAGTGTAATTTCTTACATGTCCTATATGTAATTTACCTGAAGGGTAAGGTAACATACATAAACAATAATATTTTTTAAGTTTTTTATTAATTTTAGATTTGAAAATTTTATTTTTTATTCAATTTTTTTGTATTTTTTTTTCAATTTTATTATGATTATATTTTTTCATATTTATATTATTTTTTGAAAGATTTTATTAAGATTTTTTTTGTAATTTTATTTTTTTTTTTTTCAAAAATAAATATTTTTATCATTTTTAATATCTTTTTTTTTATTGTAATTAATTCTTTTTTCAAATATATTTTTCTTAATTCAATTTATAAATATATTTATATTTTTATAAATTTTTTTTTTAATATTTATTATAATGTTCATTTTTTCGCTTTTTTTTTTTATTATTAAATTATTTATATTTTTATATTTTATTTTTTTTTTTAATTTTTTTATTTTTTTTTTTTTTTTAATATTTTTAATATTATTAGTTTTAATTCTAATTATAGAATAATTAGGTGTTTCTATTTTTTGATTAGGTAAAATTATAATTTTAATTCTTTTTTTTTGTTTTTTTTCTATATTATATAGATGGTTTCTTTTTTTATTTAATAAATATGATGCTATTTTTATAGGGACTATAGCATGAATTTCTTTAGTGTTTTTTTTAAATGATTCTTCTTCTATAGTTCTTAATATTGATAACGATAATGATTCATTATCTCTTATATTACCTGATCCATTACATCTTGGGCACATGTAATAACTAGATTCTTTTAAGGATGGATTTAATCTTTGTCTAGACATTTCTAGTAGACCAAATTTAGATATATATCCTATTTGAATTTTAGCTCTATCTTCTTTAATTTCGTTTTTAAGTTTATTTTCTACTGTTTTTTGATTTTTAGATATAGACATATCTATAAAATCTATTACTATTAGTCCTCCTAAATCTCTTAATTTCAATTGTCTAGCTATTTCTTCTGTAGCTTCTAAATTTGTATTTAATGCTGTATTTTCTATATCTTTATTTTTAGTAGATTTTGATGAATTTACATCTATAGAAATTAATGCTTCTGTTATATCAATAGTTATTAATCCACCGGATGGTAATCTTAATTTTCTTTTAAAAGCAGATTGTATTTGTGTTTCTATCTGAAAATATATAAATAATGGTTTTTTTTTATTATAAAATTTAATTTTTTTTACAAAATCAGTTTTTCCTAATTTATACATTTGATTTATTGCTAATTCATAAATTTTATAATTATCTATAATAATTTCATTTATATCGTTATATAAATAATCTCTAAATATACGATTTAACATATTATTTTCTTGATATATTAAATATGGTGCATTTTTTTTTTGAGATATTTTTTTAATATATTTTCAATGTTTTAATTTTAAATTTATATCTGATTTTAATGTTTCTAATGATTTATTTATCCCTGATGTTCTTATTATTAAACCCATATTTATCGGTAAATCTATTTTTTTCAGTTTTGATTTAATTTTATCTCTTTCTTTGCCTTCTATTCTACGTGATATACCTCTAGATTTAGGATTATTAGGTAATAATACTAAATTATTTCCTATTAAACTAATAAATGTAGTTAATAATGCTCCTTTATTTTCTCTTTCATCTTTACATATTTGTACTATTAATTCTTTTCCTTTATATAAAATATTTTTAATATTTTTTTCTTTTTTATCCAAATATTTTTCTGAAATTTCTTTTATTGGTAAAAAACCATTTTTTTTTGATCCATAATCTATAAATACAGCGTTTAAACTAGGTTCTATTTTAATTATTTTACCTTTATATATATTTGATTTTTTTTTTTTATATTTAGTATTTTCTATATTTAAATCATATAATTTTTGTCCATCAACTAAAGCTATACGTAATTCTTCTTTTTGTGTTGCATTTATTAACATTCTTTTCATTTTACTTCTCAGATTTATTTTTATAAATATTTAAATAATTTGTATATTAATTTAATTTAAATATTTATTATTACATATATTATTTTATATATTTTATATATATATTTTTTTTATTTTAAATTATTTATAATATTAAAATGATAAAAAAATTTTTTTTAAGTTTTATTACTGTTGATATTAATTCTTTAAATCAAAGAATTGATAATTTTTTATTTAAAAAAATAAGATGTTTATCTAAGAATAAAATATATTCTTTGTTACGTAAAGGTAATATTAGAATTAATAAAAAACGTATTTTACCCAAATATAAGTTAAAAGTTGGTGATATTGTTCGTATTCCTTTAATTAATTTGAATAATTGTAAAAAAAAAATATATATAAGTAAAAAGAGTATTTTAAAATTTAAAAGTAAAGTTATATATGAAGATAATTTTTTGTTAATTATTAATAAACCTTATGGTATATCTGTTCATAGTGGTACTGGTTTAAATATTAATGTTATTGATATTTTAAGATATGGAATATATAATCAAAAATATTTAGAATTAGTACATCGTATAGATAGAAATTCTTCGGGAATATTATTATTGGCTAAAAATAAAAAGGTTTTATGTAAATTACAGAATGATTTTAAATTTAATAAAGTAATTAAAAAATATTTTATTTTAGTTCATGGATTTTGACCTCAAAATATTAAAATAATTAGAAAAAATATATACAATAAAAAAAATAAAAAACAAATGTCTCAAACTAAATTTAAATTTATAAAATGTATAAATAATTATAGTTTATTGATTGTACAAACTTTAACGGGTCGTAATCATCAAATTAGATTACATACTAGTTGTTTAGGTTTTCCTATTATATTTGATAATATTTATGGTAATAAAAAATTAGATAGATTACTTTTTTCTAAAATTAAAATTGGTAGATTATTTTTACATGCTTATTATATAAGTTATTGACATCCTATTTTAAATAAAAAACATAAAATTTGTATAAATTTAGATAAAAAATTAAATTTTATTTTAAAAAAAATTAGTAAATTAAATTATTAATTTGGAGTATTAGTTATGGCAGTACAGAAAAGTAAAAAAAGTAGATCTAAAAGAGGTCATCGTAGATCTAATAAAAAATTAAAATTACCTAATTTATTTTTTAATAAAGAAACAGGTAAATATTTTTTATATCATCATATTTTAAATTTAAATAAAAAAAGATAAATATTATTTGTAATTAATATTATTTTATTAATAAAGTTAATTTTAAAATAATGTATAATATCAATAAGTTTAATTTAAATTTTAAAAGTTAAAGGAATTATTAAATATGTCAAGTCTAGAGGAACGTATTAAGGAAATTATTAGTGATCAATTAGGTGTAAAATTAAATGAAGTAGAAAATGATAAATTTTTTATTAATGATTTAGGGGCAGATTCTTTAGATATTATAGAATTAATTATGGCTTTAGAAGAAGAATTTAATATTGAAATTTCAGATGAATTAGCAGAAAAAATAGATACTGTTCAATCATCTATTGATTGTGTTAAATCACTCAAAAAAACAGTTATTTAGTTTAAATAATTAATAACTTTAAATTTTTATTTTTAATAAAAATAAACTGGATATATAAATAATACCACTTGTAGTAGATGTAAATAATAATTTCATTAATCTAGATTTAATATTTAGGTTAATGAAGTTATTTAATAAATTTTTAGATAAAAAATTTAAATATAATAATAATATTATACTAGATAATATAATTTTAAGTATAAATAATTTTCAACTGTATTGTTTATCAAATATATTTTTTTTTCTTAATTGTATATATAGTATAACAGAATTTATATATGAAGATATACTTATTGATAGTGCTAATCCTGCATGTTTAAATATTTTGATAGTAAACATATTCATCAATTGAGTAATTATTAAGTTAAATATAGCAATTTTAATTGGTGTTTTAATATTGTATCGTGAATAAAAACATGGAGTTAAAATTTTTATAAATATTAATCCTGTTAATCCTAATGAATATGTAGTTAATATTTTTGATGTCATCTTAACATCAGTTAAATTAAATTTTCCATATTTAAATAAAGTTATAATTATTGGTTCAGATAAAAATATTAAAAATATAGAGATAGGTATACTAAGTAATAAAGTTATTTTAATATATTTATTAATTATTTTTTTAAATTTATTATTATCATTTTTATGATAACTATTTGATAATTGAGTTAATAATATGTTACTTATTGTAGTTCCTATAATACTTAATGGTAATTCAATTAATCTATCTGCATAATAAATTCATGAAATTGTTCCTTCTTGTAAATATGAAATTATATTACTGTTGATAATTTGTGATATTTGATACATTATCATACCTAAAATTACTGGACATATATTAATAAATATTTTTTTAATTCCACAGTGAAATAAATTTATTTTATTAAATTTTATTTTTAAAGAGGTGTATTTAATATTAATTTTTTGATATATTAACTGTAATATTCCTCCAATTATAATGGATAGAGATAAACCATATATAGGTTTATTAAAATATTTTATAATAAATAAATTAAAAAATATTATTGTTATGTTTAGTATTATTGGTAAAAATGTTGGAGGTACAAATATATTTCATATATTTAATATGGATGTTAAATAAGATGATAAAGATATTAATATTATATAAGGAAAAGTAATTCTTAATATATTTATAGTTAAATTAAATTTAATTTGATTTTTAATAAAACCTGGTGATAGTATTTTAACTATTTGTGGAGAAATATATATTCCTATTATTGTTACTATTGTTACTAACAATAACAGTATATAATATACTGTTGATATTAATTCATTAATTTTTTTTCTTGAATATTTTTGTTTATATTCACTTAATATAGGAATAAAAACATATGAAAATGCACCTTCAGCAAAAATTTTTCTTAACATATTAGGTAATCTAAATGCAGTATAAAAAGAGTCAGTTTCTATATTTATACCGAAAATATTTGCTATAATTATATCTCTTATAAAACCTATAATTTTTGATAAAAAAGTTGATAAACTAATTTTTATTATATTTCATAACATATATTTTTTAAATACAGGTGGAATTAATATTTTAAAATTTTATTTTATAATTAATTTTTTATTATTTTTTTTTTGTAAATTTAAAATTTTTTTTTCTATATAATGAATAATTGATTTTAAATTTGTTAATTTATGAAATGTAAGTTTTTTAAATAAATTTATTTTTTTTATAAAATTTAATATTTTATATTTTATGTTTTTTTTAATTTTTCTATTTCTATAAATAGAAATAATTATTACTAATCATCCTTTAATTATTAAACTATTACTATCACAATTAATATTTAATATATTTTTTTTTTTTTTAATTTTTATTCATATATTACTTTGACATTTATATATAATATATTTTTTTTTACGTATATTTTCTTTATTTAAAGGAAGATTTTTACCTAAATCCATTATATAAATTAATTTTTCTTTATCGTTTCAACATAAATTAAAATTATTTATTAAAGTATTTTTATTTGGTAAATTTTTCATAATTATTTAATTTTTTTGATTATTTTTTTTAATATATAAATAAAAGTATTTATATCTTTTTTAGAAGTATACATTGCTATAGAAACTCTACATACTCCTGGTATATTATATAATTTCATTAAAGGTATACAACATTGATTTCCAGTTCTTATAGAAATACCATATTGGTCTAACATCATTCCGATATCATAACAATGTGAATTTTTTATATTAAATGATATTAAACTAGTTTTTAATAAATTACCATATATAGTTATTTCTGGTATTGATTTTAATTTATTTAATGTGTAATTAATTATTTTTTTTTCATGTTTTATTATATTATGTAATCCTATATTATTAATATAATTGATAGCTTTATTTAATCCTAAAATAGACTCTAAATTGTAAGTTCCTGATTCAAATTTTCATGGTGAATTAACAAATTTTATATTTTTAATGTTATTTTTTTTTATATTAATATTAGCTACTATACCTCCTCCAAATTTATATGGATTTATATATTTCATCATATTTTTTTTACAATATATTATTCCTGTTCCTGTAGGAGCATACATTTTATGTCCTGAAAAAATGTAAAAATCACAATTTATTTTTTTAACATTTATATTAGTATGTACTATTGATTGTGAACCATCTATTATAGTAATAATATTAAATTTTTTTGTTATTTTGATAATTTTTTTAATAGGATTTTTAATTCCTAATACATTTGATATATGTGTAATAGATAGAATTTTTGTATTTTTATCAATTAATGATTTTAAATGATTAATATCAATATTACCTTGTTTATCAATATGAATAATTTTTAATTTACATTTTTTTTTTTTAGACAAAATATATCATGGTATTAAATTAGCATGGTGTTCAGTAATAGATATTATTATATTATTTTTTTTATTTATTTTTTTTTTACATATTGTATTTATTATTAAATTAATACCTTCTGTAGTATTTTGTACAAAAATAATTTCTTCTGGTGATTTAGCATTTATAAAATTTGCTATTTTAATTCTTGTTTTTTCTATTTTATTTGAATTTTTATTACTTAAAGTATATATACTTCTATATACTGAAGAGTAATAATTTTTATAAATTTTATTTATATAATTAATGACTATTTTAGGTTTTTGAGTTGTTGATGCATTATCTAAATAAATTATTTTATTTTTATTAATTTTTTTTCTAAGTATAGGAAAATCTAGTTTTATTTTTTTTATTTCATAATTCATATATTTTACTTAAATATTTTAAAATATATATAAGATATTTTATTATATATATTTTTTTTTTTTATTTTTTTTAATATTTTTTGTATGAAATTTAAAATTAATATTTTTTTAATTTTACAAATTTTTATATTTCTTGTTAATAAATAAAATATTTCTTCTTTATTTAAGTTATTTATTTTAACACTATGTTTACATTTTGTATTTTTATTTCATATTCCTATTTTAGGTGAACTATTTATAATTGATTTTTTACAAATATTTAAATTATTATTTTTTATATTTGTTTTAGAATTAAAAGATTTTTTAAATATTTTAGTTCATACAGAAAAATTTATTATACCTTTATCTATAGATATATTATTATGTTTTAAATAACTTTTAGAGTTATTTGAACAATGTAGTATATTTGTTTTATACTTTAAAAAATTTTTATTAATAATAGAAATATTATTTATATTAAGATTAGATTTTTTTTTTAATTTTATTTTATTAATAAAATTTATTTTTTTAAATTTTATAAAAAAAATTTTTTTTTTTAATTTTGAATTAGAATTTAATTTTATATAATTTTTACAATTAAATATTGTTTTTTTTTTAAAATTTACTAATCTAATATAGTTTATGTAAGTTTTTTTTAATATAAATATATTTGAAATATAATTGAAATATTTATTATTACTAATATTTATATATTCTTCAACTATATTTATTTTAATATTTTTGTTGATTAATATATTAATATTGAAATTATCTTTTTTTTTTTCTTTAATTAAAATTAAATGTATAGGTAATATATTATTATTTTTTTTAATTTTTTTATTAAAAAAAATTTTTTTTTTAAATGTTATTAAAATTAATTTATTTATATGTATATTTTGATATATAATTTTTCTATTACCTAATATAATAATTTTATTTGATTTTATTTTTAAAATTTTTTTCGATATTTTTTTAAAAATAAATTTTATTTTTTTTTTCATATATTTATAAGTTATTACAAAAATTAATTTTTATTTTTCAAAATATTCATATCCTTTTTTTTTGATTATTTTAATAATTTTTTTATTACCTGATTTAATTATTTTTCCTTTCTTTAATATATGTACTTTATTAATTTTTAAATAATTAAATATTTTAAAATTATGAGTTATTATTAAAAAAGATTTTTTTTTTTTTTTAAAATTATTAATTATTTTGATCGTTTTTTTGATAGTATTTATGTCTAATCCTGAATCTATTTCATCTAATATTATTAATTTAGGTTTTAAGATCATCATTTGTAATATATCATTTTTTTTTTTTTCTCCTCCAGAAAAATTTTCATTAAATGATCTTTGTAAAAATTTTTTAGATAAATTTATTTTTTTTAAATATTTAAAAATTTTCTTTTTAAATTCTATTAAATTTATTTTTTTTTTATTATAATAACTTCTTTTTGCATTATAAGATTGTAATAAAAAATATTGATTATTTAATCCAGGTATTTCTATATTTTTTTGAAAAGATATAAATAAACCTTCTTTAGCTCTTTTATCTATTGATAATTTGTTAATATTTTTTTTTTTAAAGTAAATAATACCTTTCGTTATTTTATATTTTTTATTTCCAGCTAATATCATAGATAAACTACTTTTACCTGAACCATTAGGTCCTATTAATGCATGTATTTCTCCATATTTTATTTTTATATTAATATTATAAAGAACATTTTTATTTATTGTTTTTACATATAATTTTTTTATATTTAATATATACATATATAAAATTAAATTCTTATTTAAATTTATTAAATATTTGCTTAGCATCTGTAATAAATTCTATTGGTAATTTATTTAAAATATTTTGACAAAAACCATTAGTTATCATTGATAATGCATCATTTTTTTTAATTCCTCTTTGTAATAAAAATAATATTTGTTCTTTTTTAATATATGAAGAAGTAGCTTCATGTTCTATATAAGATGATTTATTGTATGATTTTATATATGGTAATGTAAATATAGAACATTTATTACCGATTATTAATGAATCACATTTAGTAAAATTTTTAGATTTTTTTGAATTTTTATTTATTTTTACTAAACTTCTATGAGTATTTCTACTTTTTTCTGTTGCTATACCTTTAGCTAATATAAATGATTTTGTATTGTTACCAATATGAATCATTTTTGTTCCTGTATCTGATTGTTGTTTTAATCTAGTCAATGATATTGAATAAAAATTACCATTTGAATTATCTCCTAATAATATTGCGCTAGGATATTTTCATGTTATTGCTGAACCTATTTCTAATTGTATTCATGATATTTTACTATTTTTACCTTTACATAAAGCTCTTTTAGTAACGAAATTAAATACTCCACCTTTTTTTTTATTATTTCCTGGAAATCAATTTTGTATAGTAGAGTATTTTATTTTAGCATTTTTATATAAAATTATTTCTACTACTGCTGCATGTAATTGATTATTTTTTTTTATTGATGCTGAACATCCTTCTATATAATTTAAATAACTATTTTTTTTTAAAATTATTAAAGTACGTTCAAATTGTCCTATATTAGAATTAATTCTAAAATAAGAAGATAAATTTATTGGACATTTTATATTTTTTGGTATGTATATAAATGTTCCATCAGATAAAACTGATGTATTTAATGTAGAAAAAAAATTATCATTTATTGGTACTACTTTACAAAAATATTTTTTAATTAATTTTGGGTATTTATGAATTGCTTCATTAAAAGAACAAAATATTATACCAAATTTTTTGAATAATTTTTTTTTATATGTTGTTTTTACTGAAACTGAATCAAATATAGCATCTACAGCTATTTTTTTTTTTTTTTTTATTGGTACCCCTAATTTATGAAAAGTTTTTTTAATTTTTTTATTTAAATATTTGTTATTTTTTGGAGCAGAGTAATATTTATATTTTTTATATTTAATTTTTTTATATTTACCATTTAACCAATGTGGTTCTTTCATTTTTTTTCATATTTTATATGCTTTTAATCTTAATTTAAGCATTCATATAGGTTCTTTTTTTTTTTTTGATATTTTATATATTATTTTTTTATTTATTCCTTTTTTAAAGGAATCATTTTTAATTTTTGTTGTAAATCCTTGTTGATACATTTTAAAATTTATTTTTTAAATAAAATCATTACATTTTATGTTATTTAATATTTTGTATATATTATTTAAAGTTATTTTAGCTATATTTATAAGTGCTTCTTTAGTTAAAAATGCTTGATGTCCAGTAATTAATACGTTTTTATATGATAATAATAAATTTAAATTATCATCTTTTATAATTTTATTAGATTTATTTTTAAAAAAGTATTTTTTTTCATTTTCATATACGTCTATTGCTAATGAACCTATTTTTTTTTTTTTAATAGCATCTATAATATGTTTAGTATTAATAAGTTCTCCTCTACTGGTATTAATTAACATGATATTCTTTTTCATTTTTTGAATATTTTTTTTATTTATCATATAATGATTTTCTTTATTATATGGACAATGTAAACTAATAATATCTGATTTTTGATATATTTTTTCTAATGAAGTATATTTAGCACCTAATTTTGATATTTCATCTGATTTAACTATATCAAAAGCTAATATTTTTGTATCAAAATTTTTTAGTAATTTTATTACTATTTTACCTATTTTACCTGTACCAATTATACCGATAGTTTTATTTTTTAAATTAAATCCTACTAAATCATTTAGTATAAAATTTTTATTTTTTGTATTTTGATAGGATAAATATATTTTTCTACTTAAAGATAGTATTAAACCTAATGTATATTCTGCTATAGATTCTGGTGAATATGATTTAACATTTATTACTTTAATGTTATTTTTTTTTAATAATTGTAAATTTATATTGTTATGTCCTGTACATCTAAGTGCTATTAATTTAACTCCAAATTTTTTTAATTCTTTAATTATTTTTTTTTTTTTAATATTATCGTTAACAAATATACAAATATATTTAAATCCTTTAACTTTATTTATTGTGTATTTATTTAATTGTTTTTTAGTATAAGTTATTTTAAAATTAAATCTTTTGTTTATTTTATTAAAATATTTTATTTCATATTTTTGAGAACTAAAAAATAGTATTTTATTCATTTTGTTTTTTTTAAAATTTACATTTTTGAAAATTAGTAATATATTTATATGTTATTATATATTTAATTTTATTTTTTTTCATTATTAATTATAATTTATATATTTAGGTAAATATTATGTTATCAATAGGTATTATTAGGGAGAAAAAAAAAAATGAAAATAGAGTATCTTTAGTACCTAAAGATATTTTAGGTTTATTTAAAATAGGTTTTAAAAAAGTTGATGTAGAAAAAAATGCTGGTTTATTATCAGGTTATACTAATTATAGTTATGTTAAATATGGTGCTGTAATTAAAGATAAAAAAAATATTTGAAATAATAAAATTATTTTATCAATTAATTTTCCTGAATTTAAATATTTAAAATTTTTAAATAAAAATTCTATATTAATATGTTTAGATAATAATTTAAATTATATTAGTAAATTAAATATTTTAAAAAAAAAAAGAATAACTTTGATAATTTTAAGTTATATACCTAGAATTTCTAAATTACAAACTATGGATGTATTAAGTTCTATATCTTATGTTTCTGGTTATAGAGCAGTTATTGAAGCTATATATGAATGTAAAAAATTTATTGATAATCAAATTTTTATTTGTGGTAGTATAAAATCTGTAAATATTTTAATTATTGGTGCTAGTATTTTTGGTTTATCTGCTATTAGCTTATCTAAAAAAATAGGTGCTAATGTATATGTTTATGATATTAATAAAAATGTTAAAAGACAGGTAACTTGTTTAGGAGCTAAATTTATAGATTTAAATAAAAATACTTTTGAAAATTTTTTATCTAAAAAAATTAATAAATTTGATATTATTATTAATTCTATTGTTTTAAAGAATAAAAAGTTATCTTTATTATTTACTAAGAATATATTAAGGAATATGAAATATGGTAGTGTAATAGTAAATTTAATTAATTTTGATATTAGTAATAATAAATTTTTTATTAAAAAAGAAATACTTAATATTAATAATATTAAAATTATTAATTGTAATGATTTTTCTAATTTAATGCCTAAATCAGTTTCTAAATTATATAGTAGTAATTTAATAAATTTTTTAAATTTTATAATTGATAAAAAAAAAAATATTTATTTATCTTCACAAAACATTTTTTTAAAGGATGTGTTAGTTTTATATAAAGGGAAAAAATTTAAAAAATTTTATTTATTAAAAAATAAAGAATCTAAAATTTATATATATAAAAATAAATATTTATATTATAAAAATATTTTTTATTATTGTATTATTTTATTGATTTTATTTTCATTTTATTTTATATTATTAATTTTTTTATATAAAACTTTTTTTTTAGTTTATTTAAATAATTTATTTATTTTTTTATTTTCATATATTTTAGGTTATATTAGTATTAATAGAATTAAAGATTTTTTACATACTCCATTGATGTCTTTAACTAATTCTATATCTAGTATAGTAATTATAGGTTTTTTATTACAAATTAATGAAAGTAATAATTTATTAAATATTTTTTTTTCTTTGATTACTTTAGGTTTAGTAAATATTAATATATTTTCTGGTTTTTTAATTACTAAACGTATGTTAAAAATTTTTTTTTAATTGGTAATTTAAAATGTTTGTAAATATTAATTTATTTTTTTTATTAAATTTTTTTTCTGTAATTTCATTTTTTTTATGTTTATTATTTTTTTCTAAAAAAGATAGTTTTTTATATAGTATATATTTTGGTTTTTTAGGAATATTTTTACCTTTTATATATTATATTTTAAATTTTAAGAATATAATTTTATCTTTATGTGTTTTATTTATAATTTTATTTACTAGTTTAATAGGTTGAATAATTTCTATTAAAATTAATATTACTCGTGTACCTGAATTAATAACTTTAATGCATAGTTTTATAGGATTAAGTGCTATAGTTATAGGTTATAATAATATTTTTTTACATAAATTAAATTTTAATAAAATTTATTTATTAGAAATATTTTTTAGTAATTTAATTGGTTCAGTTACATTTATAGGATCTATAATTTCTTATTTAAAGTTAATTAACGTTTATTTTTTAAATGATTTTTTTATTGGAAAAAAAAGTTTTTTTTTGAATATTTTTTTATTAATATTATTATTATATTTTTTTTTAAAAGTTTATATATTTAAATATTTAATTTTTATATATTTTTTAACTTTATTAATTAGTTTATTTTTAGGTTTAAATATATTGAACAGTTTAGATTCTTCTGATGTACCTATTATTATTTCTATGTTAAATGCATATTCTGGTTTATCATCTGTAATATCTGGTTTTATATTAAATAACAATTTATTAATTATAGTAGGTTCTTTAGTTAGTTCATCTGGTTTTATATTATCTAAAAAAATGTGTTTATCTATGAATAAATCTATTTGTCAAATAATTTTTGGAAAAATATTTTTAAATAATATTAAGAAAAAAGAAAAGATAATTAAAAAAAATATTAGTAAATTAAGTATTTTAGATATTAAAAAAAAAATAAGTTTTTTTAAAGAAATTATTATAGTACCTGGTTATGGAATGGCAATATCAAGATCGCAAAAATTAATTTATAATTTAATAAATATTTTAATTAATAAATATTTAATAAATGTTAAATTTATTATACATCCTATAGCAGGTAGGTTACCTGGGCATATGAATTTGTTATTAGCTGAAGCTAATATAAATCGTAAATATATATATTCTTTAAATCAAATAAATAGTAATTTTATAAAAAATAAGTTAATATTAGTAATAGGTGCTAATGACATTATTAATCCTAGAGCTATGTGGGATAAAAATTGTATTTTATATGGTATGCCAGTAGTGAAAGTTTGAAAATCGAAATTTGTTATAATTTTTAAAAAAAGTTTAAATTTACATAGTACTGGTTTTTCAAAAATTGATAATCCTATTTTCTTTAAAAAAAATGTAGGTATTTTATTTGGTGATGCTAAATTAAATTTAAAAAAAATATTAGATATAATTTAAATAATTTTATAATATATAAATTTTATGTTTATTATTGCTTTTGATTTTGGTATGAAAAATATAGGTGTTGCTGTAGGACAATTTTATACTAAAACTGCTAGTCCTATAGTATCTTTAAATGCTAAAAAAGGTATTCCAGTTAATTGGATGGATATAAAAAAAATTATTGATATTTGATTAATTAGAAAAGCGGTTATAGGTTATCCATATAATTTAAAAAATAATGGATGTAAATTAATTACTGATTATATAAATAAATTTGCATTTTGTTTAGTTAATAAATTTAATTTAGAAATTTTTTTTTCTGATGAAAGATTTACTTCTTGTGCTGCTCGTAATTTTATGAACTCTAATTTAGATTTTTATAATTCTTTTTATTCCAATTATAATGTACATGCTATTTCTGCAGTTTTTATTTTAGAAAGATGATTAAAATTTAATTTTTAATTTTATTTAATTTATATAATTTACATAATTTAATTATATTTAAAATATCTTTTGGTAAATGTGAGTAAGTAATTATTTTTTTCTTTTTTTTAGGATGTTTAAAATTTAATGAATAAGCATGTAAAGCTTGTCTTTTAAGATTATTAATTTTAATTTTAATTTTTTTTGGAATATTAAATTTTTTTGAAATGTTTTTTCTTGTATATATTTGTTCTCCTATAATAGGATGTTTAATATAATTCATATGTACTCTAATTTGATGTGTTCTTCCTGTTTTTAAATTTATTTTTAGTAATGTACAAAAAGAATAATTTTCTATTATTTTAAAATAAGTTAAAGCATTTTTACCATATTTGTTTATAGACATTATTTTTCTTTGAAATTTATGTCTTAATATAGGTTGATTAATAAATCCATTAGAAGTTATTTTACCTCATACTAAAGATATATATGTTCTTTTAATTTTTTTTTTTTTCATATATATAATTAATTTATTATATGTTTTTATATTTTTTGCTATTATTAATAGACCTGTAGTATTTTTATCTAATCTATGTATTATTCCACATCTAGGTACTGTTTTATATGTTAATGGATAATAATACATTAGTGTGTTCATTAATGTATTATTTATATTTCCAGATCCTGGATGAATAATAATATTATTTTGTTTATTGATTATTAAAATATCTTTGTCTTCATATATTTTATTTAATTTTATATTATTATTAGGTATATATTTAATTTTATTTTTAAATTTTTTAATTTTTATTAAATCACCTTTTTTAGTTTTTTTATGTGGTTTTAAAATAGTTTGATTGTTTATAGAAACTTTTTTATTTTTTATAATTTTTTGTATTTTATTTCTAGAAATATTTTTTATTTTTTTTTTTAAAATTATATCTATTCTTTTATTTGATTTTTTTTTATTAATTTTAAAATAAATATTTTTTTTTATCATTTTGTAAAATTATTTACCTATACAAAAATTTTTAAATATTTTACAGATAATTTTTTCTGAAGTAAATTTTTTTTTTCCTAGTATTTCGTTTAAAAATTTTTGACTATTAAATAAATTTAAATATATTATGTCTAGATTAATATTTTTTTTATCAGTATTAATTTTTATTATTTTTTTTATATTTTTTATTTCTTTAAAAGTTTTTTTAATTAAATTTAAATGTCTTTGTTGTACTAAAAAAATATTTTTTTTATTTAAATTGTTTATTTGTTTATTTATTTCAGATTTAATTTTTTTAATTCCATATTTTTTTTTTATAGATACATTTATAATAATGTAATTTTTTTTTCTTATAATTTTAGATTTTTCTTTTGATATATCAATTTTATTACGTATTAAATATATTATTTTTTTTTTTTTTTTTATTTTTTTTTTAATTTTTCTTTTATATAAATTATATATATTTTTTTCTGAAATATCATATGCATTTTCTAAAAATATTATTATTTCAGATTTATTAATTTTTTTTCATGTATTTTTTATACCTATTTTTTCAATTTTGTTATGAGTTTTATGTATACCTGTAGTATCATTTATTTCTATATTATAATTATCTGTATTTATATATTCTTTAATAATATCTCTTGTTGTTCCAGGTATATTAGTTATTATTGATGATTTTTTATTAGTTAGAAAATTCATTAAACTAGATTTTCCTACATTAGGTTTACCAATTATTACAATTTTAATTTTATTATTTATTAATATACTTTTATTAGATTTTATATATATTTTTTTAATTTTTTTATATATTAAATTATTTTTTTTTTTAATTTTTTTTATTTTTTTAAAATTAATTTTTTTTTCTGAAAAACTAATTTCTTTTTCTATTTTAAATATTAGATTTTTAATTAAATTGATAATTTTTTTAATTTTTTTAGATAAATTACCTTTGAGAGATTTAATTGCTGAAAATATAGTTATTTCTGATTGTGCATGTATTAAATTATTTATTGTTTCTGCTTGTATTAAATCTATTTTTTTATTTAAGAAAGCTCTTTCTGTAAATTCTCCTGCTTCAGCAATTCTAGTATTTTTAATTTTTAAATTAATTATTGATTTTATAATTAATTCTATAATTTTTTGTCCTCCATGACATTGGAGTTCTAAAATATCTTCTCCTGTAAATGAATTTGGAGATTTATAATATATAGCTATTCCAAAATCTATTATTTTACCTTTTTTATTTTTAAATGAAGTATATTTTGCTTTTCTTGGAGTTAATTTAATGTTTAAAATTTTTTTTGCTATTTGTTTAGATTTTTTTCCTGATATTCTTATAATTCCAATACCTCCATATCCTATTGGAGTTGATTGGGCAAATATAGTTTCATGAAAGTTTTTTATCATATTATTTTAATAGTTTTGTAATATATATTTTTGTTGTATAAAAGTAATAAAATTATTTGTTGTATAGTATAATAATATACCGCTAGGGAAATATATTGATAATATTGTAAAAACTAATGGTGTAAAAAAAATGTTTTTGTTATTATTCTGTTTTTGTACTAATATCATAGATATACCCATTATAATAGGTAAAATATAGTATTTATCATATAGAGATAAATCTTTAATTCAAAATAAAAATTTTGAATTTTTAAATTCTACTGATTGAGAAATAGCATTATATATTGATATAAAAATAGGTATTTGTATTAAAATAATTAAAAAATTTGTTATTGGATTTATATTATTTTTTTTATATAAATCAGTAATTTTTTTATTAATTTTTTGTGTATTATTTTTATATTTTATTTTTATTTTTTTTATTTTTGGTTGTATATTTTTTATTTTTGTAACTGTTTGAAATTGTAATTTATTTAAAGGATAAGTTAGAATTTTAGATATTAGTGTTATTATAATTATTGAGTATCCAAAATTATTTACAATTTTATTAATATTAATTAAAAATTTTAGTATTGGTCTAGAAATAAATGAAAGTTTTCCATAATTTATACTTCAATCTAAATTTTTTGATAAATGATTTAATTTTTCTATTAAATTTGGTCCTATTCATAATTTAAATTCAATTTTTTTTTTTATGTTTGGTTCAATTTTTATTGAGTTAATATATTTAATAGTTGCTTTATTATCATTTTTTTTTATATATAAATTATTATTTATATTATTTTTTTTTGGTATTAATATGGTAGAAAAATATTTTTCTGATATTGTAGTTCAATTTAAATTAGTTTTAAGTATTTTAAGATTACTAATTTTATTTGTTCAATATTTATCAAATTTATTTTCTTTATTTAGAAGTGAAATACTATTTATGTTTTTTTTAAAATTTTCTTTATTTATTAATTTACTATATATTTTATAAAAAATTTTTTTTTTTGTGTTATTTTTTATTTCAAAAATTAAATTTCATTTATATGAATTTTTGTTTAATAAGATATATTTTTTATATGATATACCATCTATAGTATTTTTTCATAGTATTTTAATATATTTTTTATTTGCATAAATATATTTTTTTATAAAATTTATTTTTTTTTTTTTATTATTATTTATTTTGTAAATATCAATACTTATTGGATTATTTAAATTTTTATTTCAATTATTATCTTTATATTTTAATAATTTTATTTTATTTATATTACCATTTATTTTATTTATTTTAGCTATTAAAATATTATTTTTTATGTATATAAAATTATTAAATTTATTTATTTTTGCTTGTACTAATGTATTAAATGTTAGTAATAGAATGATAATTTTTATTATGAAATTCATTTTTTTATATTTTAAATTAATGATTTTATTTGTAATATTTTTTTCATATTTTTTTTAAAAAAAAAAAAATTTTCTAAAATTTGATATATTTTTATTTAATATTAATAAGTAGTCAATATTTTTTATTTTATGTTGTTTTAATCTAAAAGTTTCATAAATAATTCTCCTAATTTTATTTCTTTTTACTGAAAGTTTTATATATTTTTTTTTAATTATTACTCCTATTCTAGGATAATTAAATTTATTTAATTTATTTTTAATTAATATATACTGAAATTTTTTTTTTTTAAAAAAATGAAGATTTCTAATTTTTAATTTCATTTTTTTAGGTAAAAAAAATCTTTTATTTAGATATTTTTTTTCTACCTTTTTTTCTTTTATTTGATAAAATTTGTCTTCCTTTTTTAGTTGACATTCTTTTTCTAAATCCATGAGTACGTTTTTTTTTAATTTTTGATGGTTGATATGTTCTTTTCATATTTTAAATCAATATTTTAAATTTGTATTGTTTATGTATAATTATACTATTATATTAATTTATATTAAATGAGAGGTTTATATTGTTACAAAAATTATGAATAAAGTGTTTAAATAAATTAAAAAATAATTTATCAAAAAATGAATTTAATATATGAATATTACCTTTACAGATAGTAATATATAATAATTCATTAAATTTGTATGCTCCTAATTTTTTAGTTCTTAATTATGTAAAAAATAATTATTTAGAATATATTTACAATTATTTTTTAGATTCAAATATTAATTTAGAATCAATTAATTTTTTAGTTGGTGATAAAATTAATGAAGAAAAAAAAAAAAACATTTTTTTAAATTTTCATAATTGTTTTTTATCTAAAAAATATAAATTTAGTAATTTTATTTATAGTAAATCTAACTTTTTAGCTTATAATTCATCGATTAATTCATGTTATTTTATAAATAAAAAATGTAAATTATTATTTTTGTATGGTTGTACAGGTTTAGGGAAAACTCATTTAATTAATTCTATTGGTAATAAAATTAATAGTATATATAAATATTCAAAAAAAATTGTTTTTTTTGAAACAGATAAATTTATTAGTAATGTAAAAAATTATTTTTTAAATAATACTATAAATAATTTTAGAAATTATTTAAAATCTGCTGATGTTTTATTAATGGATAATATTCATTATTTGGAAAAAAATAATTTTTCTCAAAAAGAATTTATATATATATTAGATTATTTTTTAAATAAAGAGTGTATATTAGTATTTACTTCATATAAAAATATTAATAAATTAGATTTATGTAATAAAATTATTTCTAAAATATCTTGTGGTTTAATGGTTAAAATATATAATATTGATTATTATATTAGATATAAATTTTTATATTTAAATTTTAAAAGAAATAGTTTTTTTTTGAATAAAATTGATATTCATTTAATATCTAAATTAAATATTATTAATGTATATAAATTGAAAGGTATATTAAATATTTTATTAGTTTATAAAGATTATTTAAATTTATCAGATAATATTACTATTGATTTTATTTTAGATATGTTGTATAATTTTTTAGATTTAGATAGTGATTTTATTTTAGTTCGTACTATACAAAATATAGTTTCTAATTATTTTAGAATTAAGATTGTTGATTTATTATCTAAATTTCGTTATAAATATTTAATTTATCCTAGACAAATATCTATAGCTATTAGTAGAAAATTAACTAATTTTAGTTTATCTAAATTAGGTTTTTTTTTTGGTGTTAATCATTCTACTATAATATATTCTTGTAATAAAATTAATAAATTATGTACTATAAATAATATTATTAAATCTGAATTTAATAATTTAATTAAATTAGTTTTGATATCTAAATATGAAATTTTTTATAAAAAAAGAAAATATATTTAATATTTTGAATAAATTAAATACTTATGTTAATATTACTAATAAGAATATTATTTTAACTCATGTTTTAGTAAAATTAGAAAATTTTATTTTAAGTTTTATAGTTACTGATTTAGATATAGAAATTAATTGTTATATAAAATTAAATAAAAAAAATATTATTTCTCATGGTTGTTTTACAGTTAATTTACACAATTTATATGAATTATTTCGTACTTTTTCTAATGAAAAGTTTATATTTTTTGATTTATATAAGAGTAGATTAAAAATAACTTATTTAAAAAGTATTTCTTTATTTAATACTTTACCTATATTACAATTTCCTATTTTAGATAAAAAAATTTCTTTTTATCATAAATTTTCTATTTCTAGTAGTTTACTTAAAAAAATAATATTTTCTATATATTTTTCTATAGGTAATCAAGATATATATTATTATTTAAATGGTATGTTAATAGAATATAATTTTAAAGAAAAGTTTTTTTTTTTTGTTACTACAGATAGTTATCGTATTTCAATTTATAAATTATCTATAAAATATTTTTCTATATTTAATAAAAAGGAAAATTTTTCTTTAATTATTTCACGTAAATTAGTTATGGAATTATTTAAATTTTTAAGTTTTTTAAGTAATGAAATAGTTTATTTTGAAATAAGTACTAATATAATAAAAATTTCTTTTGATAATTATATTATATATGCTAGTTTAATTAATGGTTCTTTTCCTGATTATAAAAGTATTTTTTTATTTGATAAAGATTATTTTTTTGTAGATTTGGATTTATTTTTGTTTAAAAGTGCTTTGCTACGTTCTTATATTATAAGTAGTAATTTATTAAATTACGTAAATTTATGTTTTAAAAAAAATTGTCTTATATTATCATCTGATGATTCTAATAATAATGAAATAAAAGAAGAAATTTTAATTGATTATATTGGTGATAATGTAAGTTTAAATTTAAATATTAAATTTATTTTAGATATTTTAAATACTATTAAAAATAGTAATAAAATACGTATTTATTTTAAAGATGATAATTCTATTGTAAAAATTTTGAATATTGAAAACAAATTTGTTAATTATATGATTATGCCAATTCAATTATAAATAAATATTTAATTTTAAATGAGTAAAAATATGTCATTTAGTTCTTATAATTCTTCTAGCATAAAAATTTTAAAAGATTTAGAAGCTGTACGTAAACGTCCTGGTATGTATATTGGTGATACTTGTGATGGTACTGGTTTACATCATATGGCTTTTGAAGTAATAGATAATTCTATAGATGAGTGTTTAGCTGGTTTTTG
The DNA here is from genome assembly GCA_036689555.1 of Candidatus Stammera capleta. Lineage (GTDB taxonomy): Bacteria > Pseudomonadota > Gammaproteobacteria > Enterobacterales > Enterobacteriaceae > Stammera > Stammera capleta_U. Next base: position 172,297 of record CP144856.1, on the reverse strand, counting down.
TAAAAAAATTTTTGTTACTTTACATGAAGATAATTCTTTGTCTGTTTTAGATGATGGTAGAGGTATACCTACTGATATACATAGTGATACAGGTATATCAAGTGCTGAGTTAATTATGACAGTTTTACATTCTGGTGGTAAATTTGATAATAATTCTTATAAGATTTCTGGTGGTTTACATGGTGTAGGTATATCAGTTGTAAATGCTTTATCAAAAAAATTAGAATTAAAAATATATAGAGAAAATAAAATTTTTTATCAAATTTATAGATTTGGTGTACCTGAAAAAAATATATGTATTATAGGTAATACTAAATTAAATGGTACATATATACGTTTTTGACCTGATATAAAAATTTTTTCAAATTTTAATAAATTTAAATTTAGTATTTTTTTTAATAAATTAAATGAATTATCTTTTTTAAATCCTGGTTTATATATAAAATTAGTTGATATTAAAAATAATTTTTGTAATGAATTTTTAAATTATGGTGGTATTAAATCTTTTTTAACTTATTTAATTAAAAGTAAACCAATACTTCATAAAAATATTTTTTATTTAAAAAAAAAAAAAAATAAAATATATTTAGAATTAGTATTACAGTGAACTAATACTATAAAAAGTAAAATTTTATGTTTTACTAATAATATATATCAAAAAGATGGTGGTACTCATTTAACAGGTTTAAAATCTGGTATTACTCGTAGTATAAATACTTATATAAATAAAAATATTTTACGTAAAAAAAATAAGTTTAATATAATAGGTGAAGATATAAGAATAGGTTTATTTGGTATAATTTCTATAAAAATGTTTAATCCTAAATTTTCTTCTCAAACTAAAGAAAAATTAATTTCTTCTGAAGTTAAATATGTTATTGAGTCATCAATAAATAAATATTTATTAAATTTTTTAATAGATTATTCTTATGATGCTAAATTAATTATAAATAAAATAATTAATTCTTATAAAATTAGAGAATCAATAAAAAAATCTAGAGAATTATCTAGAAAAAAGAATATTTCAGATATAGGAATTATAGCTAGTAAATTAGCTGATTGTCAGGAAAAAAAACCTTCTTTATCTGAAATTTTTTTAGTTGAAGGTGATTCTGCTGGTGGTTCAGCTAAACAAGGTAGAAATCGTATTAATCAGGCTGTTTTACCTTTAAAAGGTAAAATTCTTAATGTTGAAAAAACCAGTTTAGATAAAATTTTATCTTCTAAAGAGATAAATATATTAATTTCGGTTTTAGGATGTGGTATAGGTAATAAAAATTTTAATTTAGATAAATTAAGATATCATAATATAATAATTATGACTGATGCTGATGTAGATGGAGCTCATATACGTACTTTATTATTAACTTTTTTTTATAGATATATGCCTGATTTAATTAAAAATGGATATTTATATGTTGCTCGTCCTCCTTTATATAAAATTAAAAAAGGTAAAGAAGAATTATATATTAAAAATGATAGTGATCTTTTAAAATATAAAATTAAATTATCTTTTAAAAATATTGTTTTATATAAATACGATGGTTCAATTTTATTACAAAATAAAAAATTAATTTATTTATCTTATAAATATATTTATTTTATAAGTTCTATATTTGATCTTAAGAATAAATTTATTTATATTATTTTAAATGAGATTATATTTTTTAAAAAATTATCTAACTTTACAAAGGATAATATTAATTTATGATTAGATAATTTTATTTATTATTTAAATAAAAAATTAATTTTGAAAGAAAAAATTTTTTTTAAATTTATTTTTAATCAAAATATATCTTTTAAAATAAAATTTTATTTTTTAGATGAGTTTAATACACCTATAATGTATATAGATAATTTTTTTTTTAAAGAAGTATATTATTTTCTTTTATATTTAAGTAAAGAAATATATTATTTTAAAGAAGATTATTATAAATATATTATTTTAAATAATAAAAAGATATATTTTAATAATTTTGGTTTATTAATAAATTATCTTTTAGAAAAAAATAAAAAACAAATATTAGTTCAACGTTATAAAGGTTTAGGTGAAATGAATCCTGTACAATTATGAGATTCTACAATGAATCCTAAAAAAAGAATTTTATCTAAGGTTATTATTGATAATAATATTAAAGTTGATAAATTATTTAAAATTTTAATGGGAGATAACATAAAATTAAGAAAAAAATTTATTGAAAAAAATTTTATTAATAATTTAAATATTAATTTTTAATTACTCCTCCGACTGGATTCGAACCAGTGACATACGGATTAACAGTCCGCTGTTCTACCAACTGAACTACAGAGGAATATAAATCTAGTATAATTAAAATATTTTAAAATGTCAAAATATTTTTATTTTTAGTATATAATATATCTATATTTTAGATCAATTTAGTGGGATGTCTGAGTGGTTTAAAGAGCACGTTTGGAAAATGTGTATACTTAATGGTATCAAGGGTTCGAATCCCTTTCCCACTATTAATATATTAAAAATTTTTTATTTTAATTGAGGTTATTTATGGTAGTTATACGTTTAGCTCGTTATGGAAGGAAAAAATCTCCCTTTTATCATATTATTGTAGCTGATAAACGTAGATTTCGTAATGCTAAATTTATTAAAAAAATAGGTTTTTATAATCCTTTTGATTTATTTATACCTTATAAAGGTATATATATTAATATGAAAAATATGAATTTATGAATTAAAAATGGTGCTCTTTTATCTAAAAAAGTTTCATATTTATTTAAAAGATATAAAAAAATTAATATTGATAGTTAATTGTTTAATTAATTTTTATTTTTAAAATTTAGTTATTAATTTAAATATGATTTTTAATATTGTTACTATGAATCCAGATTTTTTTATTTCTCCATTTAAAAATGGTTTAATATATAAAGGTATTAAAAAAAAAATTATTAATTTTAATTTTTGAAATTTAATGGATTTAAAAAATAAATCTAATATAGATGATAAAATTTATGGTGGTGGTCCTGGTTTATTAATGCGTCCTGAACCTTTGTATTTTATAATTAAAAAAATTCGTGATTTATATAAAAATTCTTTTGTTATACATTTATCTCCTCAAGGTCAAATTATTAATTCTAATTTAATAAATCAATTATTATATTATGATTCTTTAATTTTTGTATGTAGTCGTTATAGTGGTATAGATCAAAGAATTGTTGATAATTATATAGATATAGAAATATCTATAGGTGATTATATTTTAAGTTGTGGAGAAATATCTATTTTAGTAATTATAGATCTTATAATTAGAAATATACCTGGTATATTAAATAATATAGATTCTTGTAAAAATGATTCTTTTAATTTTAAGGGTTTATTAGGTTATCCTAATTATACTAGACCATATAAATTTAATAATTTTGTTGTACCTAAGGTTCTTTTATCTGGAAATCATAAAAATATAAATTTATGAAGATTTAAACAATCTTTAATAAAAACTTTAATTTTAAAACCTTATTTATTGAGTAATTTTTTTTTAAATAAAAAAATACTAAAATATTTTAAAATGTTTGAAGAATATTTTAAAAATTAATTTTGAGGATTATATGAAAAATAAATTAATTAATTTTGTTGAAAAAAAATATTTTAAAAATAAAATACCTATTTTAAAATCTGGATATATAATAGAAGTAAAATTATGAATAATAGAAGGTTCTAAAAAAAGATTACAAATTTTTAAAGGTATTATTATTTCTATTAAAAATAAAGGTTTAAATTCTTCCTTTATGTTAAGAAAATTATCGTATGGAGATGGTGTAGAAAGATTATTTTTGATTCATTCACCTTTAATACATTCTATATTAATTAAGAAAAAAATTTTTTTTCATAAATCTAAATTATATTTTTTACGTAAAAAAAAAAAAAATTTTTATGTTAAATAAAAAATATAGGTTGTTAGTATGTGTAGAATATTGTGGTTATAATTATATTGGTTGACAAAAACAGTTACATTGTAATTTAAGTATTCAAGAAATTATAGAAACATGTTTATCTAAAATTACTAAGCATGTAGTAAAAATTTTTTGTTCTAGTAGAACTGATGCGGGCGTACATAGTTTAGGACAAATATTTCATTTTGATACTTTTTGTTATAAAAAGGAAAGTGAATGATTATTAGTTTCTAATTTTAATTTACCTTATGATATAACTTTTAAATGAGTAAAATATGTTAAAAATGATTTTCATGCTCGTTATAATGTTTATTCTAGAAGATATTTATATTTTATTTGAAATTCTAATATTAGATCAAGTTTTTTAAATAATAGAGTTATGTATTATTTAGGTAATATTAATATAAATTTAATGTTAAAAGCATCTAAATTTTTATTAGGTAAACATAATTTTATTTCTTTTCAATCATCAGGTTGTGAATCTAAAAATACTTATAAAAATATAATGCATTTAAATATTTGTAGAATAAATAAATATATAATTTTTGATATTAAGGCTAATTCTTTTTTATATCGTATGATACGTAATATTATCAGTAATTTATTATTAGTAGGTATAAAAAAATATTCAATAAATTGAATTAAATATATTTTATCTGTTAAAAAAAAAAATTTTTCTAAAACTAGTTTAGTTAAACCTTATGGTTTATATTTATATAAAATAGAATTTTTTTAAAAATTAATAAAATTTTGTTAATTTTATTTGTATGTGTAATTAATTATGAATTTTACTAAAGTTATTTATGTAATAAGCTATTTAATTATATTTTTATCTATTTTAAATAGTTTTAAAAGAAGTTTTTTACGAGAATTATTTTCTTTATTTTTTTTTTGTTTTTTATATTTTTTTTTTAATAAAATATTTAATTTTTATTTGAATAAATATTTAATTATTTTTTTAAAGAAAGAATTTATTTGTATTTTTTTTATTTTATTTTCAGTGTTTATAATTTTTTTTTTAGAAAATTTTTTATTTTTTTTGATAAAAAAATTTTTTTTAATTTTTTATTATTTTTTTAATATATTATTTAGTTTAATAATAGGTTTTATAAAAGGTATATTATTAATTTATTTTTTGAGTTATTTATATCAGAATTTTTTATTATAATTGCGGGAGTTGGATTTGAACCAACGTCCTTCGGGTTATGAGCCCGACGAGCTACCACTGCTCTATCCCGCTAAATGTTAATATATTAACATATTTATATATATATGTAAATTGAATTTTTTGAAATTTAAATTTTATATATTTAAAAAAAATAAAATTTATTAATTTAATATTATATAATTATTTATAATTTATAATAAATTTTTTAATCAAAATAAATTATTTTGAATAAAAATTTGATAGTTTTATAAATGCATTTTATAATAAAAGTATTAATATTTTATTATTTAATATTTTTAAAAGGTATTTATATGAGTAAAATAATTAAAGTATTGGGTAGAGAAGTATTAGATTCACGTGGTTATCCTACTATAGAAGCTGAAGTTTATTTAGAAGGTGGTTGTAGTGGTAGAGCTATTGTTCCTTCTGGTGCTTCTACAGGAATTAGTGAAGCTATAGAATTACGTGATAATGATAATAATCGTTTTTTTGGTAAGGGAGTATTAAAATCTGTATTTATAATTAATAATATTATTTCTAAAGAAATACAAGGATTAGATTCAACTAATCAAAATAATATTGATCAATTAATGATAGATCTTGATGGAACAGATAATAAATCTAAATTAGGAGCTAATTCTATATTAGCAGTATCTTTAGCTGTAGCTAAGGCTAGTTCAAAATATTTAAATTTACCTTTATTTAATTATATTTCTCAATTAAATAAAAATAATAATTTATATATGCCTGTTCCTATGATAAATATTATAAATGGTGGATGTCATGCTGATAATAATATAGATATTCAAGAATTTATGATTTTACCAACTGGAGCTAAAAGTTTTAGACATGCATTAAGAATGTGTTCTGAAATTTTTCATAATTTAGGTAAAATATTAAAATTAAATAATAAAAAAATTTCTATAGGTGATGAAGGTGGATATGCTCCAGATTTAAATTCTAATGAAGAAGCTTTAGTCTTAATTAGTGATGCAGTAGATAAATCTGGTTATATTTTAGGAAAGGATATTTATATTGCTTTAGATTGTGCTGCTTCAGAATTTTATAATAAAGATGAAAAAATATATTGTTTTGAAAATAAAAAATTTTCTTTTTATGAATTTACAGATTTATTAAATGATTGAATAAATAAATATTCTATTTTATCTATAGAAGATCCTTTAAGTGAAATAGATTGAGAAGGTTATGTATATTTAACTGGTATATTAGGTAAAAATGTACAATTAGTAGGTGATGATTTATTTGTTACTAATGTAGAGTTATTAAAAAAAGGTATTAATTTAAATGTAGTTAATTCTATTTTAATAAAACCTAATCAAATAGGTACATTATCTGAAACTTTTGAAGCTATAAATTTAGCTAAAAAATATAATTATTCTTATATTATTTCTCATCGTTCTGGTGAAACAGAAGATACTTTTATATCTGATATTTCTGTTGGTGTTTCTTCTGGACAAATTAAAACTGGATCTATGAGTAGATCAGAAAGAATTGCTAAATATAATAGGTTAATACGTATAGAAGAAATATTGGGTTCAAATTTATATAGAGGTATTCTAGAATTTAATTTTTTAAAAAAATAATTTAAAAATTTATGGAATGAATAAAAAATAGAGTAATTAAAATATGAAAATGAAACAAAAATTATTGTAGTATTCTTTTAAAGAATAAAATATATTTATTTTTAGGTGGTCAATTTATTAAATTAGCTTTTAAAATTAATAATAAATTTGATTATAGATTTTATTCTTTTATAAATTCAAATAAAGATAAAAAATTGGAATTTTTTTTTAAAAAAATTAAAAATAGTTATTTTAGTAATTTATTATTTAATTTAATTCCTAATGATAAAATTTATATTTCTAAATATTCTTATGGAAATTTTATTATTAAAAATGTGAGTAAGAAAAATATTTTATGAATGTTAAGTATTGGAACTTCTATATCTCCTTTATTATCTATTTTAAAAAGTGATTTTTTTTATATAAAAAATAATTTTAAAAAAATTTTTTTTTTATATGGTGTTAAATATATTAATAATATTTTTTATTTGAATGATTTACTATATCTAAGAAAAAAATATGGTTTTAATTATTTAAATTTATTTTTTTCTATTAGTAGAGAAAAAAAAAATATTAATAAAAAAAAATTGAATTTTATTTATGGTTATATAAATAATTTTTTTTCAATGAAACTTTTAGGTAAGTATATAGATAATAATAGTCATTTTATGATTTCTGGTAATTTTGAAATGGTTAATAATATATATAATATTTTAAAAAATAATTTTTTAATAAAAAAAAAAAATATTTCTGTAGAAAAGTATTAATTATTTTGTTTTCATTTAATTAAAAAAAATTTTTTTTTACCTTTATTAATTAAAGTAAATTTTTTAAAAAATTTATCTTTATTTTTAATTTTATATTTTGTATTTGTGATTATTTTATAATTTATGTAAATAGATTTATTTAAAATTAAATTATGTGCTTGTGATTTAGAATTTGTAATTTTAGTTATTATTAATATTTTTTTAATATCTAATATATTTTTAGGTATGTAAAATTTAGGTATATTTAATTTAAATAATTTATTAAAATATTTTTTTTCTTTTTTTCATTTTTTATTGAAAAAAAAATTTGATGTAAATATTACATTTTTTAATTCTTTTTGTCCATGTACTATTTTAGTTATTTCTTGTGCTAAAATATTTTTAATATCGTATATATTTTTTTTTTTTATAATATTATTAATTTTTTTAATTTTTAAAAAAGTTATTTGTTTTAATAGATTGAATACTTTATTATCTGGTATATTTAATCAAAATTGATAAAATTCGTAGGGAGTAGTTTTTTTAGGATCTAATCATAATGTATTTTTTTCTGTTTTTCCAAATTTTATACCATTTTTTTTAGTTATTAATGGTAATGTAATTGCAAATGTTTCTTTTTTATAAATTTTTTTAATTAAGTCTATTCCAGATATTATATTTCCTCATTGATCTGATCCTCCTATTTGGATATTAACATTAAAATTTTTATATAAATATAAGTAATCATAACCTTGTAATAAACAGTATGATAATTCTGTAAATGTAATTCCTTTATTATTTTTCGTATTTCTTTTTTTTATAGCTTCTTTATTTAATAATTGATTTATATTAAAGTATTTTCCTATTTTTTTTAAAAAAAACAATATTTTCATATTGCTAAATCATTTTTTATTATTTAATATTAAAATATTTTTATTATTTTTAAAAAAATTGTTTATTTGTAAAATAATTTTTTTTGTAAATATATTTATATTTTTTTTTGAATTAATAATTCTTTTTTTTTTTTTGAAACTTGGATCTCCTATAATTGATGTTATACCACCTAATAAAATAATAATTTTATATCCATAATTTATAAATCTTTTTAATGTAATTAAAGGTATTAAATGACCTAAATGTAAACTATTATTTGTAGGATCAAAACCACAATATATATATATTTTATTTTTTTTAATTTTTTTTATAATTTTTTTTTCGTTAGATATTTGATTAATTAATTTTCTTTTTTTTAATTCTTTTATAATATTTTTAATCATTTTAAAATTGTTAAAGTTTTAATTTTTATTATATGATACTATATAATAGTAATATAGTGTTAATTTTAGATTTATATTTGCGTTCTTAACTCAGAGGTAGAGTGCCATTTTGACGTGATGGAAGTCAGTGGTTCAATTCCACTAGAACGCATATTTTAAGTTATTATTTATAATTTTGAGAATTTATATGAAGAAAACTAAAATAGTTTGTACTATGGGACCAAATATAAATGATATAGATATATTAATTAAGTTAGTTTATGCTGGTATGGATGTAGTTAGATTAAATTTTTCTCATGGAGATCATAATATTCATAAAAAACATATATTTAATTTAAATAAAGTTATGAAAATTACAGGAAAAACAATATCTATTTTATTGGATACTAAAGGTCCTGAAATACGTACTTGTAAATTAGAAAATTCTAAAGATGTTTATTTAGATAGTGGGCAATTATTTAGTTTTATTTATGATAAAAAATTTATAGGAAATAAAAATATAGTAAGTATATCATATAAAAATTTTATTAAAGATATTAGTATTGGTGATAAAATTTTAATTGATGATGGTTTAATTTCTATGGAAGTTATTGATAAAAATGATTATAAATTGATTTGTCAAGTTAAAAATAGTGGTTGGTTAGGTGAAAATAAAGGTATTAATTTACCAAATATTTCTATTACTTTACCTTTTTTATCTGAAAAAGATAAAAGTGATTTAATTTTTGGTTGTAAAAATAATATTGATTTTATAGCTGCTTCTTTTGTAAGAAATAGTTTTGATGTTTTAGAAATGAGAAAATTTTTAAATCTTCATGGTGGTAATAATATACAAATTATTTCTAAAATAGAAAATAGAGAAGGTTTAAATAATTTTGATAATATTTTAAATGTTTCTGATGGTATTATGGTAGCTAGAGGAGATTTAGGTGTTGAAATACCTGTAGAAGATGTTATATTTGCTCAAAAAATGATGATTAAAAAATGTAATTATTCTAGAAAAGTTGTTATTACAGCAACTCAAATGTTAGAATCTATGATTTATAATCCTAGACCTACTAGAGCTGAAGCTGGAGATGTAGCTAATGCTATATTAGATGGAACTGATGCAGTAATGTTATCTGCTGAAAGTGCTAAAGGTAAATATCCTGTTGAAACAGTTAAAATTATGTCTACAATATGTAAACGTACTGATGATTCTATGGAATATAATTTTTCTAATTATAAAAATGATAAATATCTACCTATAAGTGAAGCTATTTGTAGAAGTTCAGTAGATATTTCTAGAAAATTAAATTCTCCTTTAATTTTAGTTTTTACTAGAGCAGGTAAATCTGCTAAATTTATAAGAAAATATTTTCCAAAATCTTTAATTTTAGCTTTAACTAAAAATGAATATGTAGCTAGACAATTAATTCTTAGTAAAGGTATCATACCTATGATAATAAAATCTATTAATTCTACTGATGATTTTTATCGTATAGGTAAAGAATTATCTATTTCTACAGGATATGCTAAAGTTGGTGATATAGTAGTAATGATTACTGGAGCTTTGGTTTCTTCAGGAACTAGTAATACAACTTCTGTACATGTTTTATAATTTTTATTAAATTATTTTTTTATTTTTTGCATGTCTATAACTTTTTCATTTTTTTTTAATCTTATTAGTATAACTCCTTGGGTATTTCTTTTAAAAGTTTTAATTTCTTTGACAGGTATACGTATTATATTTCCTTTATTAGTTATAATCAAAATTTGATTATTATTATTTTTTATTTGTATTACTTTTACTACATTTCCATTTTTAGAATTATTTTTAATGTATTTTATACCTTTTATTGCTCTAGATTTAGTTAAAAACTCATTTATTAATGTTCTTTTACCGTAACCTTTTTCTGTTACTATTAAAATTTCTTTTTCATTTTTAGGTATTAATGATGATATAATTTTATCTTTTTTACTTAATTTTATTGCTTTTATACCAGCAGATATTCTTCCTGTTTTTCTAATTAATTTTATTTTAAATCTTATAGCTTTTCCTAGTTTTGTAAATAACATTATATCTTTATTTTTATGTAGTAAATTAACACTAATAATTTTATCTTTTTTTTTTAAATTTATAATATTTATTCCATTTTTTTTAAAATTATTAATTTTTATTTTTTTAATTAATCCTTTATATGTTATTATTATAAAATATTTATATTTTTTTTTATTTTTTACTAAACATGTAATTTTTTCTTTTTTTTTAAATTTTATTAAATTATTTAATCATTGATTATTTATACTATTTTGATTTAATAATTTATATATTTTAATTTTAAAGAATCTTCCTTGATTAGAAAATAATAAAATAATATCATGTGTATTACATACTAAACTTATTTTAATATTATTATTATTAGATTTAATTATTTTTTTACCTTTTCCTCCTTTATGTTGAAGATTATATTTATTTAATTTTTTATATAATAAATAATTAAATTTATTAATAATGATTAATATTATTTCTTTTTTAATAAAATCTTTTGTTTTTATTTTTTTATATTTTTTGTTTATTTTTGTTATTCTTTTATCTCCATATTTATTTTTTATGTAGTAAAATTCTTTTTTTATTATATTTATTAATATTTTTTTATTTATAAGTATATTTTTAAGTATATATTTTTTTTTAATTAAATATTTATATTTTTTTTTGGTTTTATTTTGTTCTATATGTGTTAATTTACTTAAATTTAATTTAAGTAATGATAGTATTTGTTTTTTACTTAATGTATATTTTTGTTTTTTTATATTTAATATTTTATTTGTATTAAAGTTTATTTGAGATATTTTTTTTTTAGCTTCTTTTATTTTTTTTGAATTTTTTATTATATAAATAATTTTTTCTATATAAGAAGAACTTATTATTAATCCTTTTAAAATATGGATTTTTTTTTTAATTTTTTTAAGTTTAAAAATGGTTTTATTTTTTATTATTTTTTTTCTATGATTAATAAATATATTAAATATTTTTTTAAGATTAAATTTTTTTGGTATACCATTATATATAGCTACTATATTAATTCCATAGCTTATTTCTAAATTAGTTAAGTAAAAAAGTTTATTTACTAAAAATTTTCTTTTTATATCTTTTTTTGTTTCTATTACAATTCTAATACCTTCTTTATTAGATTCATCTCTAATATTATTTATACCTTCTATTTTTTTAGTTTTTATTAATTCTACTATTTTTTCTATTATTTTGGTTTTATTAGTTTGATATGGTAATTCTTGTATAATAATTAGTTTTTTGTTATTTTTTTTATCTTTTTCAAAATTTATTTTTGATTTTATTTTAATTGTTCCTTTACCAGTTTTATATGCTTTATATATTTCTTTGTAATTTTCTATTATACCTCCAGTAGGAAAATCAGGTCCTTTAATATAATGCATTAATTTTTTAGTAGATATATGTTTATTTTCTATAAATTTTATAAATGCATTTATTATTTCATTTATATTATGTGGTGGTATATTAGTTGCCATACCTACTGCTATACCTGTAGATCCATTGATTAGTATATTTGGTATTTTACTGGGTAGTATTTCTGGTATTATTTCTGTAGAATCATAATTAGGTAAAAAATTAACTGTATTTTTTTTTATATCTTTTAATAATTCTGAAGTTATTTTAGACATTCTTATTTCTGTATATCTCATAGCTGCAGCTGGATCACCATCTAAAGATCCAAAATTACCTTGTCCGTCTATTAAAGGATATCTTAATGAAAAGTTTTGAGCCATTCTTACTATAGATTCATAAACAGCATTATCTCCATGAGGATGATATTTACCTATTACATCTCCTACAATTCTTGCGGATTTTTTATATGGTTTATTAAAATTATTATTTAATATATACATTGCATATAATATTCTTCTATGTACTGGTTTTAAACCATCTCTAATATCTGGTAATGCTCTATCTATAATTACAGACATAGCATAATCTAAATATGATTTTTTTAATTCTTTATCTATATTTATTTTCTTTTGATCATAATTTCTTTTTTTCATTAATTTTTTTAAAAAATTTGTTTTATATTTATTGAAATATTTTATAGAATATAAATTTTTATGTAATTCACTTAATATATTTTATTAAAATATTTTAAATTATGGAATAGTTTATTTTTAAAATTGTATAATTTTGTTATAAGTAAAATTTAATTTTTAATATTTTTTTAAAATAATTTAATTTGTTAAATAAATATATTTTTTATAATATATGTATTATGTTTTATATAAGTTTTAAATATTTTATAGTAATTTTTATTTAAAGATTAATTTTTATATTATTTTTTATGTAAATTATGTAAAAATATTATAAATTTAATTAATATAAATTTATTATATATTTTTTTACAAATATATTAGTTAAAATTTATAATTATTTTTTTTTAAAATAGTAATTATTTATGAAAATTTTATTAAAATATTTTAAATTTTTTATAAATTAGGTAAAAATTTAATAATAATAAAATGTTATTATTATTTTTTTTAAAAAAATTATTTAAATAATTGATTTTTTATAAAATTTTTTTTTATTTAAACCCATATTTATTAATATGGGTTTATTTATTTTTTTTTGTTATTATATAACCTAATATATATCCTATAGATGCAGAAATTAAAATTGAGATAATTGGTTGTTTTTGTATTTTTTTCGATATTAATTGTATAGTTTTGTATATTAACTCCTTATTTTTTTGGTTTTTTTTTTCTTGGAAAATTTCTTTTTTGTTATTATCTAAATTTTCTTTTTGTATTTTTTTTTCTATTTTTTCTTTATTATTCATATTTTTAGTTTTGAAGTATATGTAAATAATTACCTATAATACTAATTATAAAAATAAACATCATAATTGATAATGGATTAATTTTTTTTTTTAGTAATCACATACAAGTTAATGTTAATAATAATGGTATTAATCCAGGTATAAGTTGATCAAAAATATTTTGTATAGTAGTTATTTTTATTGTATTACTTTGATATTGTTTTATATTAGATATAACTACGGGTATATTAATTTTTGTTCATTTACTAACTAAAGCTCCTATAATAAATAATCCTAATATTGAAGATCCTTCAGTTAATTTTTTCAATAAATTTTCATTTAGTTCTTTTACAATATTTAGTCCTTTTTTATATCCATAATGTATACCATAATATAATGTAGATATTCTAATAATATTAAATGATAAAAAAAATATTATTGGTCCTAATATACTACCATTTACTGATAAACTTGCTCCTAAAGCTGATATTATTGGTCTTATCGTACCCCAAAATATGGGATCACCAATACCAGCTAATGGTCCCATTAAACCTATTTTAATACTGTTAATTGTACTTTTATTTATTTTTGAGTTATTAGCTCTTTTTTCTTCCATAGCTATAACTACTCCTAATATTGGAGCTACCATATATGGATGAGTATTAAAAAATTCTAAATGTCTTTGTACTGCTTTTTTTTTTTCTTTATTATTATTGTAATAAAGTTTATTAATAACTGGTATCATAGAATAACAAAATCCTAATGCTTGCATTCTTTCAAAATTTCATGATCCTTGTAATAAAGTACTACGTATAAATACTTTATTTATATCTATATTATTTATTTTTTTTTTATTCATTTATTTTACCTTATTTAGTCTAGTTCATTTTCTTTAATCATTTTTTTATTTTTATTAATATTATTATTTAATTCTGCAATGTAATATTTAGGTGATAATTGTATATATAATATTGCTAAAATTGTTGCTATAATACCTAATCCTACTAAATTAAATTTAGTAAATGCAGCTATTGTAAAACCTAAATAAAAAAATGGCATTAATGATTTAGTTTTCATCATATTTATTACCATTGCATAACCTACAACTACTATTATTCCTCCAGCAACATTTAAACCATTAGTAATTACTTCAGGAATAGAATTTAATGTTTTTTGTATTATTTCTGTTCCCATTGATAATATTATTATTAATGTAGGTATGGATGTTCTCATAGATTGTAATAATAATGCAAATATATGTATACATGATATTAAAAATAGATTTTGACTTTTTTTTATTGTTTTATCTGCTAAATGTTGTAATCCTATAGTAAGGCTACGTACTAGTATAGTAAGTATTTGTCCTGTAGCAGATAATGGTAGTGCGAGAGCTATTCCTGATCCAATATTTTGTTTGCTAGCTATTACTAAAATAGTTGATATTATTGAAGCTAATGCAGTGTCTGGTGATACAGCTGCTCCTATATTCATTCAACCTAAAGAAATTATTTCTAATGTACTACCTAATATTATTCCTGTTTTTAAATCATTTAATATTCATCCTATTAAAGAACATGCTAGAATTGGTCTATGAATTTGAAATTCGTCTAATATAGATTCTGCTCCTATTAAACAACTAGCAAGAAATATTAATATAATTTGTGATAAAGTTATTTCCATTTTTTTTCCATTATTTTTTTTTATTTGTTATTTTGTCTAATACGTCTATTAAATTTATTTTTTTATCATTAGGTACTTTTCTAATTTCTAACTCTATATTCATTTTATGTAATTTATAAAATGATTTTATATCATCTTTATTTACAGATATAGCATCAGTAATTTGTGTTTTACCTTTTTGATAAGACATTCCTCCTATATTAATAGAATTTATTTTTACTCCTTTTTTGATAATTTTAATTATATCTTTTGGTTTTGTAAATAATAATAAAACTTTTTCTCCAAAATATTTTGGATTATTATATACTTTAATAAATTTTTTTATATCAACAACATGTGAATTTATATTAGGTGGTGAAACTTGTTTTAATAATTTTACTCTTATTTTGTCTTTTGATACATTATTATTTATTACTATTATTCGAGATATTTTAAATTCTTTACTTCAACCAGTAGATACTTGACCATGTATTAATCTGTCATCTATTCTTACTAACATTAATTTCATGTATTTACAATTTATTTTTTTTTTTGTTTTTTTTGTATGTTTTTTTTTAATGTTTGTAATTTTTTTAATATTAGTAATACTTTTTTTTCCTATTTTAATAGCTGTATAAATTAATTCATCAAAATTTTTATTTTCTTCTCTAGACATACATACTTCTAAAAGCATAGGTATATTAGTTCCAGATATAATATCGCATTTAATTTTTTTATCATTTAATATTTTATTAGCTGCATTAAATGGACTTCCACCCATAATATCTACAAAAAATATTATTTCTTTTAAAATATTGTTATTTTTAATAATTTGTTTATATTTTTTAAATAAATGATCTATGTTTTCTCCAGGTAAAAATTTTATTGCAAAAATATTTTTTTGTTTTCCTATTATTAATTCTATTGTTTTTAATATTTCTATACTTAATGTACCGTGCATACATATTATTATTGTAGTATTCATTTTCTTCCATTTATTTTTATTTAAATAATAAATAAATTTCTATTTTTTAATTATTTTATTTAATATAGGAGTTAATAATAACATTATTATTGATATTAACATACTATATATACCTATTTTAAAAAAATTTTCTGAATATATTTTAATTGATTGAAATGTATTTATATTTTTATTAAATGACATTAAATTAGCTATATCACCTGATATCAGGATAGATGTTGATGTTATTAAAAATCATATTCCTATAGTAAATCCTATTAATTTTTTAGGTACTAATTGTGTTATCATTGATAATCCTAAACCAGATATCATTAATTCTCCAATACTTTGAAATGCATAACTTAATATTAATCAGATTGGTGATATTAAACCTTTATTATCTGTATCTAAATATATACCAATAGGTAATATAATAAAAGATATTGAACATAAAATCATTCCTAATGTAAATTTATTTATAATTGATATTTTTTTTTTAAATAATTTATATATGTATGATAATATTGGACTAAAAATTATTATTCAAAAAGGATTTAATGCTTGTAATTGTTCTGGTATAAAATTTATTCCAAATATTTGATGTTTTACATTTTTTTTGGTGAAAAAATTTAGTGAAGTTGGAATTTGATTATATAATATAAAAAATATAGTTGCTTCTATTATTAAAATTAATGTTACTAATATTTTTTTTTTTTTTCTTTTAGTTAATGGAATAATTTTTTTTATAAATACTAATATAGCAATTAAAACTATTAATTTAATAATTTTTTTGATAATGTATTGTTTATTTAATAAGTATAAAATTATTATTGGTATAATAATTAGAATTGTTATAAATATAATTATATTTTTTTTTTTTATTTTTTTAAAATCTGGTTTTGATCCATAATTTTTAATATTTTTTTTAAATAATATATATATTATAAAATTAGTAATTAATCCTAATACAGGTAATATAAATGTTATTTGTCATCCATATTTATTTGTTATTCATGGAGTTAATATAATAGATATTAATGATCCTATATTTATAGACATATAATACATAGTAAAACCTGTATCTGGAGAAAGAGATTTTTTTTTATATATATTTGCTAATAATGATGATATATTAGGTTTGAATAAACAACTACCTAATGATATTAAAGATATTCCAAAATATAGTAAATTTATATTTGTATTTGATAAAAATATATTACTATAACCTAATATTAATAATATAATTCCTATTAATAATGTTCTTTTATAACCTAAAATTTTTTCACCTAGTCAACTTCCAATTATTACTAATCCGTATGTTATAGCATTAAATGAAGCTAATATATTTATAGCTTCTTTTTCTGTTAATAACATTTTTTTAATTAAATATAAAATTATAATAGATTGTAAACTATAAAATCCAAAACGTTCTAATAATTCTAATATTAATATAAAATAAGTTGATTTTGGTTGTTTAAGCATTGTATATATTTTTTTAAAATAATTAATTTTTATTTATCATTATATGAATAATATCATTTTTTTTTATATTATATTTTTTACCTTTTATTTTTATTTTTCCTTGTTTTTTAGAATTATTTCATCCTTTATATTTTAAAAATTTATTAAAAGTTATTATTTGTACTTTAATAAATTTTTTAATAAAATCACTATGTATTTGTTTAATACTATTTAAAACTGTATTTTTTTTTTTTGTTAATCATAATGATATTTTATTATTTGTAATAGTAAAAAAATTTATTAAGTTTAATTTTTTTATAATTAATTTATTAATATTGTAATTAATTTGTTTATTTTTTTTATAATATTTTTTTATATTGATTATTAATATATTTGGTTTATATTCTATCTTATTAAGATATCTTTTTATTTTATATATTTTTTTTTTATATTTTGATTTATTATCTATATTTATGATATAGATACTTTTTTTATTAGTAAGTAAATTAATTTTTTTTATTATTTTATTTTGTTTTTTATTAATTTTTTTTTTATTTATGTATGTTTTTTTTTCTAAATTTTTTATACAAAAATTAATTGTATTTATGTAATGTATATTTTGTTTTTTTTTTTTTTTAATTTTATTTTCTAATAAAATTAAATCAGATAATATTATTTCATTTTTTATTGTTTTTATGTCATTAATAGGATCTATTATTTTATTAATATTTATTATTTTAGGATCTTTAAATATTCTAATTATATGTATTATAATATTTGTTTTTCTTATATCTTCTAAAAATTGATTACCTAAACCTAAACCTTTATGAGATCCTTTTATTAATCCAGCTATATCAAAATATTTTATTTTAGGTAAAATAATTTTTTTTGTTTTTGTAAATTTTATTATTTTATTTATTTTTTTACTATTTACAAATGAATGTCCTATATTAGGTTTAATAGTACAAAAAGGAAAATTTTTATTTTTAACATTTTGTTTTGTTATTAAATTAAATAGAGTTGATTTACCTATATTCGGTAATCCAATAATACCGCATTTTATATTCATTGATATGATAATTTTTTTATATTTGGTAATAATTTTAGATATATTTAAAAATAATTTTAAGTTAATTTAAAATTATAATCTTTTTTTTAAAAAAAAAATTAAATTAATTTTATATTTTAAAATTTTAAATTATATTTTATAATTATTTAAAATTTAATTTTAATATTAAATGTTAATTTTATTTTAAACTATTTATTTATTAAATAAAATTTTTTTTATGTATTTTATAATTTAAATTTGTTTATTTAAAAATTTTTATTTAAATTATAAATTTATTAATTTTATTAAAATTATAACTTTTTATTATGAATAATATTATTAAAAAAAAGATACTAAAATATATATCTATATTATTAAAAAATATATCTGGTTTATATGTATACCAGTTAATAAATTACTTAAATTTATCTTGAGATGATAATATTTTTATAGATAAAGGGTGATTTGGTCGTTTATTAGAAAGTTATATAATTAAAAAAAAAATTAAAGGTAAAATATGTGATTTAAATTTTTTAAATTTAGAATTTAAAACAATCTCTTTAAATGATTTTGGTTTTCCTAATAATGAAGTATTATTAATGTCTTTTAAATTATTAAATTTTTTTAAAGATAATTTTATAAATTTTTTTTTTTTAAAAATAAAGAATATTTTATGATTACCTATTTTAGGAAAGAAAAAATATTTTTTTTTATATAAAATTATTGGTGATTATTTTATAACTATTTTAAGTAAAAAAAATATTTATATTTTTTTTATTGAATTAAAAAATATTTTTAATTATATTTTGAATAAAAAATTAATTTTAAGTAATTATTACACTAAAAATTTTAAATTGCAATTTATTTTATTTAATAAAAAAAAAGTTAATTTTTTAAATTTTAATAATTATTATGTTAGATTATATTTTAATAAAAATTTTTTGAGATTTTTTTTAAATAAATTATAATAAATATATTAATTTTGTTTTAGTGTAGGAAAAAAAATAACATCTTTAATTGATTTATTGTTTGTTATTAACATTATTAATCTATCTATACCTATACCTACTCCTGATGTAGGAGGTAATCCGTATTTTAAAGCATTAATATATTCTTTATTTAAAAATTTTTTATTTTTATTTTCTTCTATTAATTGTTTTTTAAATTTTTCTTTTTGTTTTTTATAATTATTTAATTCTGAAAATCCGTTTGCTATTTCTATTCCTCCTATGAATAATTCAAATCTTTCTGCATTATTATTATTTTTTTTATTTTCTTTAGCTAGTGGAGATATACTAGATGGGTAATTAGTTATAAATGTTGGTTGAATAAGTTTTTTTTCTATTTTATTTTGAAATATTTTAAAAATTATTTTTTCTGTTGATATATTTGAAGTATTTATTCCTATTTTTTTTGCTATATTAATAATTTTTTTTTTATTTTCTAAGTCTTTTATAGATTTAAATAAATTAGAATATTTACATATAGATTTTTTTAATGATATTTTTTTATATGGTATTTTAAAATTAATTTTTTTTTTTTTAAACATAATATTCTTATTTTTTAAGAATATAGAATTTATTATATATGAAAACATTTTTTCTATTAATTTCATCATATTTTTATAATTAGAATAAGCTTGATATATTTCTATCATAGTAAATTCTGGATTATGTTTAGTAGAAATTCCTTCATTTCTAAAATTTCTATTTAATTCAAATATTTTAGTAAATCCACCAATAATTAGTTCTTTTAAATATAATTCTGGTGCAATACGTAAATACATTTTGGTATTTAATTTTTTATGATATGTTAGAAATGGTTTAGCAGTAGCTCCTCCTGGTATTAAATGTAGCATAGGAGTTTCTACTTCTAAAAATTTATTTTTATTTAAAAATTTTCTTATTAAATAAATGATTTTAATTCTTTTTAAAAATGTTTTTCTTGTTTTTAAATTTATTATTAGATCTAAATATCTTTGGCGAAATTTTGATTCTTTGTTTTTTAATTTGTGAAATTTATCTGGTAAATATTTATATATTTTATTTAATATTTTAATATTAGTGCACTTTATTGTAAGTTCTTTAGTTTTAGTTTTAAATAATTGACCTTTTATATAAATTATATTTCCTACCTTAATATATTTTATGATATTATTTTTTTTTTTTTTATATAAATAATTTTTATTTATTAATACTTGTATATTATTATATATATCTTGTATATTTATAAATATATTTTTACCCATATCTCTTTTTGAAATTATTCTACCAGATATTTGTTTATATATTTTTTTTTTCTCAATTATTTGTTTAGGTTTTTTATTATAGTATTTTATAATATTATTAATATTATTTAATTTTTTTTTGTTCATTATTTTAATAGATTTTAAAATTTTATTATTATTTAATACTTTTAATATTTTTTATTTAAATTGATATTTCTTTTGTTTAAAAAATTTTGTATTTGATTTATATTTTTATTTTTTATTCATTTACTAATATAGTAGATAGATATTTTTATAGATTTATATATTAATTTTTTTTGTTTTTTGTTTGGTGAAGATAAAACAAATTTTTTAAGTTTATTTTTTTTTTTTGGTCTACCTATACCAATTCTAAGTTGATAAAAATTACTTTTTTTAAGGTATTTAATTATATTTTTAATTCCATTGTGTGTATTTTTTTTACCTATGTTATATTTTATTTTTGTTTCTCCAGGTTTTAAATTTATTTCATCGTGAACTATTAATATTTCTTTATTTTTAATTTTTTTTTTTTTTTTAATATTATATATATTTTTTCCACATAAATTTATATATGTTTTAGGAATATAAAAAAGAATATTTTTTTTTTTTATTTTTTTTTTATATATTTTATTAAATTTTATATTTTTTATGTTTAAAATTTTTTTTATGAATCATATACCTACATTGTGTCTAGTATTAAGTAGTTTTTTATCTATATTTCCTATACCTATTATAATTTTTATGCACATTAATTTATTTTGAAATTTATTTAATTAATATTAAATTTTTAAAATTTATATATTATAATATATTTATAATTTAAAATTAAATTTATTAATAATATTATATATTTTTGTTTTTTTAAATACTATTTTGATGAGAAAATTTTATTATATTAATGGTATTTGTATTTTAATTTTAAGTATAAATATTAAATATTGGTGATATTATGGATAATAATTTTATTAAATATAAAATTAATAAAATTAATAATAAATTAGATAAATTGAATGAATTTTTAAATTCTAACTTAGATTATAAAGATAAAAAATATTTATGTTTAATGCGTAAATATAAGAATTTATATAAAATTAAAAATTGTTTTGATAATTGAATTAAATATTGTAAGGAACTTGATTCAGCAAAGTCATTAATTAATGATGTTGAACTTAATATATTAGCTAAAAATGAAGTTAAAAAATTAAATGTTTTAGTATCTAATTATTATAATAAATTAAAAAATTATTTAGTAAATTTAAATAAAGATTCTAAAGATATTTTAAATGTTTATTTAGAAATACATGCTGGTACTGGTGGTCATGAAGCTTCTTTATTTGTTTATGATTTATTTAAAATGTATATTAAATATTGTGAATTAATGAATTGAAAGATAGAATTAATTAATGTAAATAGTACTGATTTTAATGGATATAAAGAAATAGTTATGAAAATTATTGGTAAAAATGTTTATAGTAAATTAAAATTTGAATCTGGTGGTCATAGAGTTCAAAGAGTTCCTATTACTGAATCACAAGGAAGAGTACATACTTCTACATGTATAGTAGCTGTTATACCTGATATTCCTAATGTTAATTTACCAATTATTCGTAATGAGGATATTAAAATAGATACATTTAGATCTTCTGGTGCTGGTGGTCAACATGTTAATACAACAGATTCTGCTGTTCGTATTACTCATTTACCTACTAAAATAGTAGTTGAATGTCAACAAGAAAGATCTCAACATAAAAATAAATCTAAAGCTTTAGAAGTATTAAAAGCTAGAATTTATTCTTATGAATTAGAAAAAAAAAATAAAAAAAAAATGGAACAGAAAAAAAAGTTATTGGGTACTGGTTATAGAAGTGATCGTAATCGTACATATAATTTTATTCAGAATCGTGTTACTGATCATCGTATAAATTTAACTATTTATTCTTTAAGTGAAATATTAAATGGTAAGTTAAATTTATTAATTAATCCTTTAATAAAAAAATTTCATAAAAATATATAAATGAATATTATTCAATGGTTTAATTATATTAGTATTTATAAAACTTATAATTGTATAAGTTATAAAGATATTTTTATTATTTTAGAATATGTTTTAAAAAAAAATGTATTTTGAATTTTATCTAATTTAAATTTTGAAATTGATAATTATAAATTAAATATATTAAATATTTTTTTTATTAGAAGGTTACGTGGTGAACCAATTTTTTATATTATTAATAAAGGTTTTTTTAGACATATATCTTATAATATATATTTTGATATATTTATTCCTCGTTATGATACTGAAATAATGGTTGATTACACTATAAATTTAATTAAAATAAATAATTTTTCTAATATTTTAGATTTAGGTACTGGATCTGGTATAATAGCTTTGTCTATTGCTAAGTCGTGTATAAATTCTTTTGTTGTAGGTGTAGATTACAATATTTTATCTATTAATTTATCAAAATATAATGCTTATAAATTAAATATCAATAATGTGTTATTTATAAAAAGTAATTGGTTTTCTAATTTAGGTAATAAAAAAAATTATTTTAATATTATAATAAGTAATCCTCCATATATAAATAAAAATGATATTTGTTTTAAACAGTTAAATGATTTACGTTTTGAATCTTATTTTTCTTTATTTACAAAATTTAATGGTATTAAAGATATATTATTAATAATTGAACAATCTTATTTTTTTTTAAAAAATAAAGGTTGATTAATTATAGAACATTCTTCTGATTATGTTGATATAGTAAAATATTTATTTTCAAAAAAGTTTTATAATATTTTTAGTTATAAAGATTATAATAATTTGTATCGTTTTACTATAGGTCAAAAAAATATTTCTTAAATTTTATTTAAAACTTTTATACCTAATAATGATAAACATGTTTTAATAATTTTAGCTATTATTGCAATTAATTTAAGTTTACTTTCTTTTATTTTTATATTTTTTATTTTATTAATTCTATTTGTTTCATAAAAATTAGAAAATAAAGATGTTATTTTATATAAATAATGACACATTATATGTGGATTACCTTTAGAAGATGATTTTATAATTTCTTCTAAATTAAGAATTTCTTTACAGATTTTGAATTCTATATTATTTAATATTTTAAATTTATTAAATTTTATACTTTTTTTTATATTAGTTTTATTTTTTTTTAATATAGATATTATTCTTGTATATGCATATTGCATATATGGTCCAGTATTTTCTTTTAATGAAAGCATTTTATTAATATTAAAAATATAATTTTTAATTCTGTTTTTTGATAAATCATAGTATTTTATGGCACTTATAGCTATTTTAAGTGATATTTCTTGAATTTTTTTTTTACTATATATTTTTTTATTAGAAATTTTTTTCTTAGTTACTGAAATAGTTTTTTGGATGATTTTTTTTAATTTTATATTTTTACCTTCTCTAGTTTTAAATGGTTTACCTTTTTTATTTAATATTGTACCAAAATTATAATGTATTAATTGAATATTTTTAGGTATATATCTTGCTTTTTTTATTATTTTAAATATTTGATTTAAATATAATTTTTGTCTTGAATCTACTAAATATATAATTTTATGTGCATTAAATTTTTCATATCTATATTTTATAGATGCTATTTCAGTAGTACTATATAAATATCCTCCATCTTTTTTTTTTATTATTAATGTATTTTTTTTTTTATTATTTTTAGTGAATACTAATATAGATTTATCTTTTTTTTGAGCTATTTTTTTTTTTATTAAATCTTTTATAATGTTGGGTAAAAATTTTTGATAAAAACTTTCTCCTATAATATTATTTTTTTTTAATTTTATATTTAGTATTTTATATATTTTTTGGTTTTCTTTGATTGTTAATTTTATAATTTTTTTTCATATTTTTATTATGTTTGTTTGTTGTTTTTGTAGTTTTACTACATATTTTCTTGAGATTTTAGCAAATTTTTTATTTTTAGAAAATTTTTTTTGTGCTTTTTGATAAATTTTTTCTATTGTATTTAAATTATTGATTTTTTTATTTTTTTCATATTTTTTAATTCATGCTATAATCATACCAAATTGTGTACCTCAATCTCCTATATGATTAATTCTAATTATTTTATTACCTAAAAATTCTAATATATTTGCTATACTATCACCTAATAATGTTGATCTTAAATGTCCTATATGCATTTCTTTAGCAGCATTTGGAGATGAATAATCTATTATTATATTTTTTTTTTTATTATTTTTTATTCCAAAATTTTTTATTTTTGTGTATTTATTAATTAATTTTCCTATTTTTTTTTTATTTACAAAAATATTAATAAATCCAGGTTTAATTATTTTAATTTTTTTAAATATTTTTTTTTTTAAAAGTTTTTTTTTAATTAATTTAAATATATATTTTTTATTGATTTGTTTTTTTTTTATTATTTCTATAATACCATTGATTTGATAATCACTAAATTTTTCATTTTGTTGTATTTTATAATTATATTTTTTTTTTATTTTTGTATTTTTTAGAATTTTATTAAGTTCTTTATAAATTTTTTTTTTAATGTTCATATAAATTTTAAATATTATATATTTTAAGTTAAATTGTTATATACTTATTATATAATTAAATATTTAGATTAACATTTTAAATAAATAAATAATTTATGTATAAAAGTTATTGTGGTTTATTAAATATTAAACATATTGATAAAAAAGTTAAATTATGTGGTTGAGTAAGTAATATTAAAATTTTGAAAAATATTATTTTTATTAATTTACGTGATAAAACTGGTATTATACAATGTTTTGTAAAAAAAAGTGAAAAAAAAATATGAAAATTATCTATTTCTTTAACTATTGAATCTTGTATTAAAATTTATGGTAAAATTTTTAAAAAAAAAAATAGTAAATTAAATTTAGTTGAAATTAATATAAATAAATTAATTATATATAATTATTCTTTTTCTTTACCTATTAATATTAATGTTAATAATTCTGAAAAAATTAGATTAAAATATAGATATTTAGATTTAAGAACACCTAAAATGTTTAATTTTCTTAAAATGAGATCTAAAATAAAATATTTAATACATAATTTTTTATATAAACGTGATTTTTTAGATGTAGAAACTCCTTTTTTATCTAAATCTTTTCCTGAAGGTGCTCATGATTATGTTGTTCCTAGTAGGATATATAAAGGTATGTATTATTCTTTACCTCAATCTCCTCAAATATTTAAACAATTATTAATGGTTTCTGGTTTAGATAAATATTATCAGATAGTAAAATGTTTTCGTGATGAAGATTTACGTTCTGATCGTCAACCAGAATTTACTCAAATTGATATAGAATTATCTTTTTCTAGTTTTAAAGATATTAGGTATTTAGTAGAAAATATTTTAATTAAATTATTTTTAGTTTTTAAAAATATTAATTTATCTAAATGTTTTAATATAATGAATTATCAATATTCTATTGATCATTATGGTACTGATAAACCTGATTTACGTAATCCAGTTAAATTTAATGTAAAAATTTCTAATTTTTTGAAAAAATATTTTAAATATTATTCAAATATATTAAGTATAATTTTATCGTATAATAATAATGATATTGATAATATTTATAATAAAATATTTTCATATTTTAAATTATATTATGTTTGTGATGTAATATTAATTAAATTAATTGATTTTAAAAAAGATAAATATATATATAAATTGTATGGAAATAATTTATTTTTATGTGATAATTTAATACAAAAATTTATTTTAAAATATAATTTATGTTGTAATAATTTAATATTTTTATTTTTTTTTAAAAATAAATTATTAATTAATGATTTTACTAAAATTAGAAATTTTGTTTGTAATTTATTTTCTTTATTTAAAGAAAATTGTTTTTTACCTGTTTGAATAGTTAATTATCCAATGTTTTATTTTGATAAATTGAATAATATAAAAACTTTTCATCATCCTTTTACTATGCCTTTAAATTTTAATAGTGTAAATAATTATGTTAATATTTTGTCTAATGCATATGATTTAGTTATTAATGGGTATGAATTAGGTAGTGGTTCAGTTAGAATACATAATTATAAAATGCAATGTAAAGTTTTTCGTATATTGGGTATTTCTTGTACTTATAATAGTAAGTATAGTTTTTTTTTAGAATCTTTAAAATATGGTGCTCCACCACATTTAGGTATAGCTTTAGGTTTAGATCGTCTTGTAATGTTATTAAATGATATTACAAATATTAAAGATGTAATTGCTTTTCCTAAAACTACATCTGGTTTATGTTTATTAACTAATTCACCTGATTAAATTTTATTTAGTTGATTTTTGATATGATAGAAAGAATTATAGGTATAGATCCTGGATCTTATTGTACTGGTTATGGAATAATAGGTATTAATAATTCTAAAATTTTTTATATTAATAGAGGATGTATAAAAACTAAATCTAACATATTTTTTGATAGATTAAAAATAATTTATTTGGATATATTTAGTATATTAGTTAATTTTAAACCTAAATATTTAGTTATAGAAAAAACTTTTATTTATAAAAATTATGCATCTATAATACGTTTAAATCAAGTTATTGGAGTTATAATATTAGCTGCTTTAAAGAATTTTATTTCTATATTTGAGTATTCTATTAGTGAGATTAGAAAATCAGTAGTGAATAAAGGTAATGTTAGTAAAAAATTTATTAATAAAAATATATGTAAATTATTTAATATAAATGAATTAAATTTTAATGTTACCGATGCTTTAGCAGTTGCTATTACACATAGTAATTATTTAATTAATTAAATTAATTTTAATTGATTATATATAATTTTTTTTTTTTCTTGTATAATATTTATAATTAGTTTATTATTTACTAATTTAAATTTAAAGTAATATTAAGTTTTTATATAAAGGTAATATAATGTCTACAAGAGTTAAAGGTAGTGTAAAATGGTTTAATGAATCAAAAGGTTTTGGTTTTATTACACCAGATAATGGTGATAAAGATGTTTTTGTACATTTTTCTGCAATTCAAAGTAGTGGTTTTAAAACTCTTACGGAAGGTCAATCTGTTGAATTTGAAATTACTGATGGAGCTAAAGGTCCTTCAGCTACTAATGTAGTACCTTTATAAGATTTTAAAATTATTTATATTTGAAAAATATTTAAATAAT
>CP144856.1:0-144206 GCA_036689555.1 Candidatus Stammera capleta | reverse complement strand
ATTATTTAAATATTTTTCAAATATAAATAATTTTAAAATCTTATAAAGGTACTACATTAGTAGCTGAAGGACCTTTAGCTCCATCAGTAATTTCAAATTCAACAGATTGACCTTCCGTAAGAGTTTTAAAACCACTACTTTAATTACAAAAAAACATACAAAAATATATTTATCACTATTATTTAATATATTTAATTTATTAAAATTTTTTATAATATACTAAATTATCAATATATTTAATCTAATAATTAATTATATTAATTAATTATAGTAATATATATAAGAAGCTAAATCTAAAACTTTATCTGAATAACCAGTTTCATTATCATACCAAGAAATAACTTTTATAAATTTATCATTTAATAACATAGAAGCTTTAGAATCAAAAATTGAAACTAATTTTTCACCATTAAAATCACTTGATACAACATCATCATCAGTATAACCTAAAATACCACGTAAATAACTTTTAGACGCTTCTTTCATAATATCACACAAATTTTTATAAGTAACACTACTATGTAATCTAGCAGTAACATCTACCACAGAAACATTAGAAGTAGGTACTCTAAATGACATACCAGTAATTTTACCTTTTAAATCAGGAATAATTTTACCTATTGCTAAAGCAGCTCCAGTAGAAGAAGGAATAATATTTTGAAAAACACTTCTACCACCTCTTCAATCTTTTAAAGAAGGAGAATCTACAACTTTCTGAGTTGCTGTTGAAGCATGTATAGTTGTCATAAAAGACTCTAAAACACCAAAATTATCATGTAAAACTTTAATTAAAGGAGCTAAACAATTTGTAGTACAAGAAGAATTAGAAACTATATTTTGTCCATTATAGTTATAATGATTAACTCCCATAACAAACATAGGAGTATCATCTTTAGATGGAGCAGTAATAACTACATATTTAGCACCACTTAAAATATGACCATAAGATAATTCTTTAGTTAAAAAAATACCAGTAGATTCTATAACTATATCAACATTAAATTTACTTCAAGGAATATCATTAGGATTTTTATAACATGTTACATTAATACTATTACCATTTACCAATAAATTATTATCAACTACTTTAATATCACCATCTTGAAATTTTCCATGAGTAGAATCAAACTTTAACATATAAGACATATAATTAACATCTATTAAATCATTTATAGCAACTATTTTAATATTTTTTCTACTCTGAGCATTTCTAAAAACTAATCTACCTATTCTACCAAAACCATTTATACCAATTCTAATTGACATATTTTCACCTATCAAAATAAAATTTATCCTTAATTTATTATACAACAAAATATATTTACTATATAAATCTAAATTAACAATACAACACAAAAATATATTCTATAATAATTATATTTAAAAAAATTTAAATATTTACAAAAAAAACTTGATTTTTAAAAATTAAACACTACTACTAAAATAGTAGTAAATTAATTTTAGGAGATAAATATGTCATTTAAAACAATATCAATCATACCTGATATAACAGATTCAATATTTTCAGATAGATTTAATAAAATAGATAAATTATTTAGTAACTTAACTGGTAATATTCCAGTAAATACTACACCAAAATATAATATTAAAAAAACAGATAATAATTTCGAATTAACAATTAGTTTACCAGGATGAAAAAAAAAAGAATTAGAAATAAATGTAATAAACAATAAATTAAATATAATAGGTACAAAAGAAAAAAAAAAAGAAGAAAAAAATAGCACATGAATATATAAAAGTATATTAAAAAATAATTTTAATATAAGCTATAATATCTCAAAAAATTCTATAATTAAAAAAGCAAAATTAAAAAAAGGTTTATTAACTATTAAAATAAAAAATAAACTACCTAAACAAGAAAAACCTCAAAAAATAAACATAAATTCAGAAAAAATAAAAAAATAAATTACCCTTACTTAATTAAGGTAAGGGTAAATCCTTTAAAGTAGGATTTTTAGCTGAAAAAAAAGCTATCTTATCACATTCTTCATTATATATATTACCCATATGACTTTTTATTAAATGTCATTTTATTTTATTATTAAAAAAAAAAATTAAATTATGCATTTTAATTCATAAATCTATATTTTTAATTAATTTATTATGAGTATTTCTTCAAAAATTATTTTTTCAAAAATATATTCAATTATTTATACCACTATATAAATAATTACTATCAGTAAATATATTTAATAAAAAAATATTATTTTTATAATTTAAAAAAAAATTTAAAGGTAATATAACAGCCATTAATTCCATCCTATTATTAGTAGTATAATAATATCCAGAATGAAAAACTAATTTTTTATTAATTATTATTGCAACAGCAGCACAACCACCTGGACCAGGATTATTAATACATGAACCATCTGTATAAATATCTATTTTTAACATATACTTAATAAATAAACAATATTTAAAATTATTTAAATATTATAAATCCAAAAAAAAAAAATGCATAGACAGATAGTATTAGATATAGAAACTACAGGAATGAATTTAATAGATAAACCATATATAGGACATAAAATTATTGAAATAGGAGCTGTAGAAATTATAAATAAAAAAATAACAAAAAATTTTTTACACTTATATATAAATCCTAAAAAAAAAATTGAATATCAAGCATATAAAATACATGGTATTACAAATAATTTTTTAAAAAACAAACCTATATTTTCAGAAATATCAGAAAAACTAATAAATTTCATCCAAAAATCAGATTTAATAATACATAATGCAAATTTTGATATAGGTTTTATAGAATATGAATTAAAAATAATAAACTATAAAATTAAAAAAATTAATAAAATTTGTAAAATAATAGACACATTATCAATTGCTAGAAAAATATTTCCAGGTAAAAAAAATGATTTAAATAGCTTATGTCAAAGATATAAAATAAATAATTCTATAAGAAAAAAACATGGAGCCTTAATAGATGCTAAATTATTAGCTAATATATTTTTAAACATGACAAAAAAACAAATTAAAATAAATTTTAAAAAAAAAATATTTAATACAACAAAAAAAATAAAAAATAATAAATATATTATTAGTAATTTAAATAAAAAAGAAAATAATAAACATATAAAATATTTAAAATACATAAAAAAAAAATTTAAAAAATGTTTATGAATAAATAATTTAACTTTAAATAATATAAAATAAAAAATTTTTAAAATGCAATACTACTCATCAAATAAAATACATAAAATTAAAAAAATATCTAAATATAAAAAAAAAAATATTAATATATATGGATGAATAAAATCAAAACGAAACTCTAAACAAGGAATATTATTTTTAGATATTAATGATGGATATTCAATTAAACCAATACAAATAATAATTAAAAAAAAAATAATTTTAAAAAATAAAATTCAAATAAATAATTTAAATAATGGATGTTCAATAATTATTAAAGGTAAAATAAAAAAAAATATTAATAATAATTCTAATGAAATACATGCAAAAAAAATTAAAATAATAGGAAAAATACCAAAAAAAAATAAATATCCTATAAGTCCTAAATATCATACTACAAAATATTTAAGACAAATATCTCATCTTAGACCACGTACTAATTTAATTTCATCAATAAGTAGAATAAGAAATACATTAATATATTATTTACATAATTTTTTTAGAAAAAAAAATTTTTTTTGAATTCCTACTCCTATAATTACTTCATTAGATACAGAAGGAAATAGTGAAATGTTTAAAATATATCAAAAAAAAAAAAATTTTTTTAACAAAACATCATATCTTACAGTTTCAGGACAATTAAATTTAGAAACATATGCATGTTCATTATCTAAAGTATATAATTTAGGACCAGTATTTAGAGCAGAAAACTCAAATACTCAAAAACATTTAGCTGAATTTTGAATGTTAGAAGCAGAAATAATATTAACAAATATAAAAAAAATAATAAAATTTATCAAAAAAATGTTATCTTTTTGTATTAAAAAAATTATGAAATATAACTATGATGATTTAAATTTTTTAATAAAATATAATAAAAAAGATCATATTCCATTGCTAAATGAAATTATAAAAAAAAAAATCATAACTGTAACTTATAATAAAATTATTAAAATATTAAAAGAAAAAGAAAAAAAAAAAAAAATAATATGAGGTTTGGATATATCTAAAAAACAAGAAAAATACCTAACAAAAAAATATTTTAATTCCTCTATAATAATAATTAATCATCCTAAAAAAATAAAACCATTTTATATGAAAACTAATAAAGATAATATTACAGTATCCTCATTAGATTTAATACTTAAAAATGTAGGAGAAACTATAGGAGGTTCAGAAAGAGAATATAAATTAACAAAATTAGACAAAAATATGAAAGAAAAAAAAATAAATAAAAAAAAATACTGATGATATAGAGATTTAAGAAAATATGGTACTATACCACACTCAGGTTTTGGATTAGGAATAGAAAGATTATTAATGTATATAACAAATATTAAAAATATAAAAGATATAATTCCTTATCCAAGATATCCAAATTATTTAAATTTTTAATTATAACATAACTATTGTGAATATTTAATTAAATTTATATAATAAAATAAATTTATGTACTTAAATTAATTTAAGGTAAAAATTATGAATAGTAATAAAAGTATAGTAAATATACTTAGTATTTTAATATTAATATTTACTATGCAATTCAATTTAAAAGCAGCAAATTTTATAGATAGTGAAGATGTCTTAATTAAAGTTAACGGAATAGTAGAAACAAAAAATTCATTTAATAAAAACAATAGTAAACCAGAAAATAATTCTATTCTATTAAAAATAAAAGCCGAAACTAAAGAAAAAAATAAATTTTCTACATTTGGAAAAATAGAAAAAATTATTAATACTACTTACACAGATGAAAAAAAAAAAAATAATAATTTACTAACTAGATTAGTATATTTAGGAGTAAAACATAAAAAATTAGGTGAAATAAAATTAGGTAGAAATAAATCTATTACATACAATACATTATCATATACTAATATATCTCCTTATTACAAAAGTACAATATACAAAGATGATAGTTTAATAGGAATAAATAGTAACACTATTACATATAAAAAAAAATTTATATTAAACAAAAAAAATAACTTTATTAGAAATATTGTTTTAACAGGACAATATCAAGATAAAAGTGATACACTAGATAAAAATTTTTACTACATAAAAAATGGATGAGGTATAGGTTATAAAATAAAAACAAATCATGGTATTGAAATAGCTTCATCATATGCTAAACAAAATATTAAAAAAGAAAATAAAATAGATTATAATAATAATATATTAAATAAATTTAAAAATAATTTTTCATCAATTTGATCAACAAGTTTAAAATATAACTTTAAAAAATTATATATAGCTTATTCATATTTAGAAGGTAATAATTCAAATTTAATAAAAGATATTATAAATTATCAAGATAATAATAAATATAAATTTATTACTAAAACTAAAAATATTAATTTAGTAGCTAAATATAATTTTGACTCAGGATTTACTCCAATAATAGGATATACACAAACTACATCTAAAAATTTAGATATAACAAAATATAATAAAAATTATCTTCCATATAATGAAGATATAGAAAAATATTTTAATATAGGAGCAACATATAATTTCAATAAATCATTTTCTAGTTACATAGATTATAAAATAGATCAACTAGATAATAATAATTTAAATTATAATCCTATTAATGATAATATTATAATTAATAATCATAATAATAATAATTTTACACTAGGATTTATTTATAAATTTTAACTTATCTACCTAATTTATTTAGGTAGTAACAAAAAACATCCGAGAGGATTTGAACCTCTGACCACTCGGTTCGTAGCCGAGTACTCTGTCCACTGAGCTACGGATGCATTAATTTAAAACGATGAGAGAGGGATTCGAACCCTCGATGCCTAAACATACTCCCTTAGCAGAGGAGCGCCTTAAACCACTCGACCATCTCATCAAATATAACTTATAAATTTATATTATTATAAACTATAATAAAAATATTATCAAAATTAACACTTATTATTTTTATTTTTAATAAATATCTCTTTCCTATATATAGATATGTTATTAGGAGCATTTATACCTATACGTACTTGATTACCTTTAATACTTAATACAGTTACAAAAATATTACCATTAATTATAATTTCTTCTTTAATTTTACGAGTTAATATCAGCATTATTAAACCTTAAAAAATAAAATTCTTTTTTTAATAAATTTAACTAAATTTTTAATAAAATTTAAATTAATAACTTTAAAATTTTTTTTAATTAAATAATATACAAGAAACATTTTATTTTCTAAAATAATATTTTTATTTTTAGAAATAAAATCTAATTCTTTATCTAAAAAAGTAAAATCTATTTTATTAATAATATACTTATCAATACAAAATATATAATTAATTTTATATTTATTAATGAACATAATAAATAAAATTACAGATAATTTATATCTTAATCTCAGTTTATTTAATATTGAAAATAATATATTCTTATTATTTATAAAATTTAAAAAATTTATTTTTTTAACTAAAAAATTAAAATTATTTAAAATATTAATATTATTAATATTAATATTCATACTACTTATAATATCATTAATATATAATAACTTTAATTCATTTAATTCTTTATATCTTTTCTTATTTTTATTTAAGAAAGATAAAATCCTATCAATAATTAATTCTTTATTAACAGATAAAATATTAGATATTTTTTGAAAAATAAAATATTGTTTATTAATATAATTTAATGCATTTAAATAAGACATAGCTTCTATACGTTTTATATTAGAAGAAACATTATAATTATTTATTATAATAAATAAACCTATATTTCTAGTATTATTAACATGAGTGCCACAACAATATTCAACAGATATATCTTTAAAATTAATAATACGAAATTTTTTATCTTTTAAAAAAATATCTTTCATTTTTTTTTCTAAAATATTCTTTTTATTTACATATTCTATTTTTATAGGTATATTATTTCATATATTTAAATTTACTAATTTAGTAATTTTTAAAATTAAACTTTTATCTATTTCTTTATCATAAAGAAAATCAAAACTAAACATAGTATGTTTAATACTAGATCCTTTTTGAATAATATCAATATTTAAAACTTTTTTTAATATACCTTTTAATATATGAGTAGAAGAATGATTACAAGAAATTTTTTTACGATAATTTACATCATAATTAACACTAACATAATCATTAATATTTATTAAACCATAATCTAAATAACCAATATGTATTATATAATTACCATATAATTTAGTATTTTGTACTACAAATTTAGCACTATTATCTTTTTTAAATATAATACCAATATCACCATATTGACCACCTGATTGAGGATATAATACAGTATTATTTAATATTAAATAAATATTTTTATCATTATTATCTAATTTATTTAAAAATAAATTATTATTAATAATATATAATACTTTAGCAAAACATTTTTTAAATTTATAACCTAAAAAATTAGTTTTCTTTTTAATATTTAAAATAGTATTTAAATTTAAATCTTTTTTTTTTTTAGATTTATTTCTTTGTATATTTAACAAATAATTAAATTTTTTTAAATTAATTGAAATATTATAATATTTACAAACATCAGTAATTAAATCTATTGGTAAACCATAAGTATCATATAATAAAAAAACTACTTTAGATTGAATTTTTTTTTCTTTTTTATTTATTTTAAATATATAAGAATATAAAATTTTTAAACTAAAATTTAAACTTTTTAAAAACTTTAATTCTTCACTATATATAATATCTTTAATATTTAAAAATTTTTTTTTATTAATAATATAATTTTGATTAAAAACAAAATATAAAATTTTTATTAATTTATATAAAATACAATCATTAATTTTTAATAACCTAATATGTAAAATAGTTCTTCTAATAATTTTTCTTAAAATATAACCTCTGAATTCACTAGATGGAACTATTCCTTCTAATAATAAGAATATTATAGATCTAATATGATCAGAAATAACATTAAAAATATATTCATTAAATTTATTTATTTCAATATTTAAAAAACTACTTATACTATTTTTAATATCATTAAAAATACTTATTCTAAAATTAGAAAAAGTATTTTGTAATATTGAACAAATTCTTTCTAAACCCATACCTGTATCAACAGATTTATAATCTAAATTTGTAATTTTATAATTACTATTAAGATTAAATTCTACAAATACTAAATTTCATACCTCTAATAAATTAAAATTATTAGTTTTAAAATTAATACTATTAAAATTTAAATATTTATTAAAAAAAATTTCAGTACTATAACCACATGGACCAAATTCAGACATTCTTCAAAAATTACTAGAATTTAAATCAATAACATCTTTTTCTTCACCTAAAATAAATATTCTATCCTTTGATAAACCTATAATTTTTAATCATATATTATAAGTTTCTTTATCATTAATATGTACAGTAACACATAAATGATCTTTAGATATAGAAAAAAAATTTTTACTGGTTAATAATTCTCAAGCATATATTATAGCTCTTTCTTTAAAATAAGAATTAAAACTAAAATTACCCATCATTTCAAAAAAAGTATTATGTCTATTAGTATAACCTATATTATTAAAATCATTATGTTTTCCACCAACTCTCATACATGGTTGTATAGTAGCAATATTTTTATATTTAATTTTTTTTATACCTAAAAAAATATCTTTAAATTGATTCATACCAGCATTAGTAAAAAGTAAAGAATCATCATTGTCAGGAATTAAAGAACTACCTTTTAAAATTACATGACCATTAGATTCAAAAAAATCTAAAAACATTTTACGTACTTCGATAAAATTTTCAAACATAAACTGTGTATCTCAAAATTTAAATAAAATTTAAATAACTCAACTTAATTATATGTTATTATAATATTATTAATATTATACAAATATATTAATATTTAAAATAAAAATATAAAATGTCTCTTGAAAAAAATAAAATAAAATCTATTAATTCAGCTATAGAACAGATAGAAAAACAATTTGGCAAAGGATCAATAATAAAATTAAATAAAAATAAACATTACAATATAGAAACAATATCTACAGGATCAATATCTTTAGATATTGCATTAGGTATTGGTGGTTTACCTATGGGTAGAATTATAGAAATATATGGACCAGAATCATCAGGTAAAACTACATTAGCACTAGAAATAATATCTAGTGCTCAAAAAAATAATAAAATATGTATATTTATTGATGCAGAACACGCATTAGATCCTATATATGCAAAAAAAATAGGAGTAAATTTAGAAGAACTATTATGTTCACAACCAGATAACGGAGAACAAGCATTAGAAATATGTAACTCTTTAGCAAAATCTAAAAACATAGATGTCATTGTTATAGATTCAGTAGCTGCTTTAACACCTAAATCAGAAGTAGAAGGTGAAATAGGAGACTCACATTTAGGATTAACAGCTAGAATGATGAGTCAAGCAATGAGAAAATTAGCAAAAAATATTAATCAATCTAATATATTACTTGTTTTTATTAATCAAATAAGAATAAAAATAGGTATTTTATTTGGTAATCCTGAAACAACTACAGGAGGAAATGCATTAAAATTTTATGCTTCTATAAGATTAGATATTAGAAAAATAGGTAATATAAAAGAAAAAGAAGAAATTATTGGAAACGATACTAGAGTTAAAATAGTTAAAAATAAATTATCAGCTCCATTTAAACAAGCAGAATTTCAAATACTTTATAGTGAAGGTATAAATGAATATGATGAAATATTAAATATAGGAGTAAAAAATAATATAATAAATAAAAATGGATCTTGATATAACTATAAAAATATTAAATTAGGACAAGGAAAAAAAATATCTACAAATTTTTTAAAAAAAAATTTTAAAATATTCAATAAAATAAAAAAAAAAATTCAAAAAATATATTTTCCATTTAAAAAAATATATTAACTTAAAACACTAAATATTTTTTCTTTAACACAGTTTATATTATTTTCAGCATTAATCCTAAAATAACCTTTAATTTTTTTTTTACTATAAAGTTTTTTATAATATGATCTAATATAAATTAATTCATAATAATATATAGACAATCTTTTTTTTATTACACTTATATTGGTATCATCATCGCGAGAAACTAATTTTTCACCAGTAATATCATCTACCCCATACATATGGGGTGGATTATATAAAACATGATAAATTCTACCTGAATTTACATGAATTCTTCTTCCCAATAAACGATTTAAAATTAATTTATTACACATATATAATTCAATAACATAATCTATATCAATAAAATTTAATGATCTTGCTTGTACTATATTTCTAGGAAAACCATCAAATAAATAACCATTTTTAGTATGATTACTAAAAATATAATCTTTAACTATACCAGTAGTAATATAATTAGGAGCTAAATTTCCAGAATTAAGTAATTTTTTAATTTTATTATTTTTTAAAGAATATCTTCTTAAGATATAACCTAAAGAAATTAATTTTAAATTATAAAAATCAATAATAAATTTAGATTGTGTTCCTTTTCCAGATCCAGGAGGACCAAATAAAATAATATTCATTCATAATACCAAAATTTAATTATATACTTAAAAAACTAAATATTATCTTTTAACATCATATTTAATAATAAACTATTAGTTAAATTTATAAATTCAACAGAATTTTCTAAAGAATTACTTTCAATTAATAAAGCCTGAAAATATAAAAAATTTACCCATTTAGTAAAAATAATTTCATCTTTAATATTATTAATATATTTAATTAATAAGTGATCAACATTAATTTCAAATAAATAATTAATTTTAGGAAAATTCTTACCTGTACCTGTAATACTTAATAATTTTAACATCTGTGTACTCATTTCATTACTATCTGTTGATAGTACTACAGGAAAATTATTTAATTTATCTGTAACTTTAACCTCTTTAACTTTATCTTTTAAAACATTTTTAATACGATTAATTAAATTTAAATATTTATCTTTATTTAAATTTAAAATATTATTTTTATTATCTAAAGTAATTATATTATCATCTTTATATTTTTTATTTATAGATTGAAATTTAATTCCTTTAAAATCTAATAAATAAGTCATCATTCATTCATCAATTCTATCAAACATTAATAATACTTCTATATTTTTATTACGATAAAATTCTAAATGAGGACTATTTAAAGAAGATAAATAATTATCAGTTATAATATAAAATATTTTATTTTGACCAATTTGCATACGATTTAAATATTCTTCTAAAGAAACATAATCTTTATCACTATTTAAATAAGTACTATTAAATCTCAATAACAAAGATATTTTGTACAAATTTTTTTCATCTTCAGCTAAACCTT
This sequence comes from Candidatus Stammera capleta, assembly GCA_036689555.1. Lineage (GTDB taxonomy): Bacteria > Pseudomonadota > Gammaproteobacteria > Enterobacterales > Enterobacteriaceae > Stammera > Stammera capleta_U. The sequence goes on along the minus strand of CP144856.1, from coordinate 132,722 downwards.
CTTTTAAAATATTACCAAAATTTTTTCAAAAAATAATATATTTATCTTTTTTTGAAGTTAATTGTTCTAACATTCTAAATACTCTGTTAGTAAGAGAAATACGTAATTTATTTATTAAATCACTATCTTGTAAAATTTCTCTAGAAATATTTAGAGATAAACAATTTGTATCTACAATACCTTGTATAAATCTTAAATAAAAAGGAATTATTTTTTTAATTCCATCCATTATAAAAACTCTATTAATATATAATTTTATACCATTTTTATATTCATCTCTATTTCATATATTTCAAGGAGAAATATCAGGTATATATAATATAGTAATATATTCATTTTTACCTTCAACTTTATTATGTGTTCAAATTAATGGATTACCTAAATTATTAGTAATAGAATAGTAAAAATCTTTATATTCTTTATCAGAAATATCAGACTTATTTTTTAATCATAAAGCTTCAGATTCATTAATTTTAATTCAAATATACTTTTTTTCTTTATTATCAAAAATTTTACTTTCTATAGGTACATTAATATGATTAGAATATTTTTTAACTATATCTTTAATTTTATTTTCATTTAAGTATTCATTACTATCTTCTTTAAGATATAAATATATATCTGTACCAATATTATTTTTATATTTTCTACTTATATAATATTCTCCTTTACCATCAGAAGTTCATAAAATTGATTTTTCCCCATTTAGTTCTTTTACTGATCTAGTATGTACAATTACTTTATTACTTACCATAAAAGATGAATAAAAACCTACTCCAAATTGTCCAATAATATCACTATTAATAAATTTTTTATCTTTAATAGATATATTTTTTAAAAATTCTTTTGTACCAGATTTTGCTATAGTTCCTAAATTTTCTATTACTTCATTTTTAGTCATTCCTATACCATTATCACTAATTTTTAAAACATTATCTTTAACCGAAATTCTAATATAATAATTAGTATCATTATTAATACATTTAGAAGTAAGACAATGAAATTTTAATTTATCTATTGCATCAGAAGCATTAGATATTAATTCTCTTAAAAAAATTTCTTTATTTGAATAAAGAGAATGAATCATTAAATTAAGTAATTGTTTTACTTCTGATTGAAAAATATAACCTTTTTTTTTTATCATAAAAATAATCCTATTAAATATTAATTTAAATATATTTAAAAATATAATTTATTATTTATATATTTTCATATAAAAAACATGTAAAATTAAAAATTCAAAAAATATTCTTTTATTAAAAGAAGACAAAATATTATTTCTATTTTTTAGAAAAAAATTTAAATAATAAATTATATCTTGAACAGAAGTTAAAAAATAAATATTAAATAATAATTTAAACAAATTTTTATTAATACATATATATTTATTATATTTTTTATTTTTTATAAAACTTAATAAAAATAAATTATATAACATATCTATTATACTATTAAATAAATTAATATAATTAAAATTTCTAATAAAAAAAATATTTAAAATTTTTAATAATTTAATTTTATTTTCAGTAAACAAAAATTTTAATAACAATAAAACTCATTTATCATCTACTCTATCTAAAATAATATTTAAATCCTTCAAAAAAATACTATTATTACCATTTAACATCAACAATTGATCTATTAATACTAATGCATCACGCATACTTCCTTTAACATAATTAGCTAATATAGTTAATGTTTTAGATTGATAATAAATATTTTCTTTATTTAAAATAAATTCTAAACGATTTACAATATCAATTGTACTTAAATTTTTTAAATTTAAACACATACATCTAGATAAAATAGTATCAGGAATTTTACTTAATTCAGTAGTAGCTAAAATAAATTTAACATATTTAGGAGGTTCTTCTAAAGTTTTCAATAAAGCATTAAAACTATAACGAGATAACATATGTACTTCATCAATAATATATACTTTATATCTCATAGAAATTGGTAAATAATAAATTCTATCTAAAAGATCACGAGTTTCTTCTATTTTAGTACGTGAAGCAGCATCTATCTCTATAACATCACTAGATTTACCAGCATCTATTAAAGTACAATTTAAACATTTATTACAAGGTTTTTCTGTAATACCAATAATACAATTTAAACTTTTCGAAAATAAACGTGCTAAACTAGTTTTACCTACACCTCTAAAACCATGAAATAAATATGCATTATATATTTTTTTAAATTTTAAACTATTAATTAAAATTTTAATAATATCAATATGTCCTACAAAATCACTAAATAATTTAGGTCTTCATTTTAATGCTAAAATATTATATTCTTTCATAAATAAATATAAAATATAAACATTTAATAATTATTATTAAATAATTAAATTCTAACATAATAAATACTATGTTACTAAATAATTTTAAATTAATTAAATTATAAAATTTATTTTTTTAAATACTATTTTATAATATATTATATATATATTTAAATATATAATATATTATACTTAAATGTATTTTAAAATATATAAAACAATAAATTTTAAAATTTAAAATAAAATTAATAAAAAATATATGATAGGAATAATTATAGCTATAAAAGAAGAATGTAATAAATTAATTAAAAATATAAAAAAAAAAAAAAATATATATATACAAAATAAAAAAATAACTTTAGGTTATATAAATAATAAAAAAATAGTTTTTATAAAATCAGGTATAGGTAAAGTATTTTCTGCAATAGCAACAACATTAATAATACAAAATTTTAAAATAAAATATATAATTAATATAGGAACTAGTGGAACACTAAAAAAAAAAATAAATTATTTAGACATAATTATAGCAGATAAAATAAGATATTATGATGTAGACATAACATCATTTGGATATAAATTAGGACAAATACCAAAAACACCAAAATATTTTAAAATAAAAAAAAAAATTATAAATAAAATTAAAAAAAAAATAAACAAAAATAATATTCATATAGGAGAAATAATTTCTGGAGATAAATTTATAAATGATGATAAAAATATTAAAAAAAATTTTCCTAAATCAATATCAGTAGATATGGAATCTGCTTCAATAGCACAAACATGTTTTTTGTTTAAAAAAAAATTTTTATGTATAAAAATAATTTCAGATAAATCTAATAAAAAATCTAATATTGACTTTAAAGAAAATATTAAAATAATATCAAATAAAATAAATAAATTAATACATTTAATAATATAAAATTAATATTTAATATGGTAAATTTATAATTATTTTAACTACTTCATAATAAAAATCATTTAACATAATGGAAAACATTTTAAAAGATTCTATCTTATACTCTTGTTTAGGATCTTTTTGAGCATAACTACGTAAATATATACCTTCTTTTAAATTATCTATAGCATATAAATATTCCCTTCAGAATAAATCTAAAGTTACTAACAATATTTCTTTAATTTTAATATTTAAAATATTCAAACCAAAATATTTTTCTCTTTTATTATAAAGAAATAACATTTCATGCAAAATTATTTTTTTAAAATTTAAAATACTTAAATTTTTATATTCATCTAAAAAATTTAACAAAATATTTAAATCATTACAATATTTAAAAAATAATTTTTTATCTTTATAAAAATTATCAATTAAATTAACAATTACTTTATTAAGTATATCATTTTTAAAAATAATAGAAATATTTTCAGAATATAAATAAGAATCTCTTTTATAAAAAATAATTTTTCTTTGATCATTATATATATTATCATAATCTAATAATTGTTTTCTAATATCAAAATTTCTATTTTCTATTCTTTTTTGAGCTTTTTCTATAGATTTTGTAATTCAATAATGTTCTATAGCATCACCATATTTTACACCTAATTTACGCATAAAAAATATTATTTTTTCCGAAGAAAATACACGCATTAAATTATCTTCCATAGAAACATAAAATCTTGATGAACCCGGATCTCCTTGTCTACCTGCTCTACCTCTTAATTGATTATCTATTCTACGAGATTCATGTCTTTCTGCACCTATTACATGTAAACCACCTAATTTAACTACTAAATCATGACATTTTTTTCAATTAATTTTTAACAAATTTAAATTATCCTTATTATTAACATTTTTAATATCACTATTAAAATTACCACCTAATATTATATCCGTACCACGACCAGCCATATTAGTAGCTATAGTAACAGCACCTAATTTACCAGCTTGAGATATAATATTTGCTTCTAAACTATGAAATTTAGCATTTAAAATATTAAATTTTATTCCTATACGATGTAAAATAGATGCTATAAGTTCAGATTTATCTATAGATATAGTTCCTACCAAAACGGGTTGATTTCTATTTTTTCTAAATTTTATATCTTCTATAATAGAATTTATTTTTTCTTTTTCTGTAATAAATACTAAATCAGAATAATCTTTACGTATCATAGGTTTATTAGTAGGAATAGAAATAGTATCTAAACCATAAATATAATGAAATTCAGAAGATTCAGTCATAGCTGTACCAGTCATACCAGATAATTTTTCATAAAGACGAAAATAATTTTGAAAAGTAATAGAAGACAAAATATTTGTTTCATCTTTAATATCAACATTTTCTTTAGCTTCTATAGCTTGATGTAAACCATCAGATCATCTTCTATCTTTCATAATCCTTCCAGAATGTTCATCAATAATGATAACATTATTATTTTCTACCAAATAATCAACATTCTTCTTATATAAATAATAAGCTTTTAAAGAAGTAATAATACAATGCATTATTTTAATATTATTAGGAGTATAAAGTTTATCATTTTTATTTAAAATAAGATTCTTAAACAATAAACTTTCAACTTTTTTAATACCATTTTCAGTCAAAAAAATATGTTTAAATTTTTCGTCAACTATAAAATCACCTACATTATTATTAGTAGAAGAATCAAATTTACATTGCTTATTTAAATAAGGAATAATTTTATTAATTTTAAAATATAAATCAGAATTTTCTTTTATAGAACCAGATATAACTAAAGGAGTTCTAGCTTCATCTATTAATATAGAATCTACTTCATCTAAAATAGCATAATATAATTTTTTTCTCTGTACTTTATCATTTTTAGAAAAAACCATATTATCTCTTAAATAATCAAAACCATACTCATTATTTGTACCATAAGTAATATCTGCTAAATAAGCCATTTTCTTTTGCAATAAAGACATACCAGGTAAATTTAAACCTACTTTTAAACCTAAAAAATTAAATAATTTACAATTATTATTAGCATCACGTTTAGCTAAATAATCATTAACAGTAATAATATGAACTCCTTTACCTAACAAAGCATTTAAATAAGCTGGTAAAGTAGCTGTAATAGTTTTACCTTCACCTGTCTTCATTTCTGCTATACAACCATTATTTAAAACTAATGCTCCTAATAACTGAACATCAAATAATCTTATACCAAAAACTCTTTTAATAGCTTCACGTATATTAGCATAAACATATGGAATAATTACATCTATATTTTTTCCAGATAACAGTGAATCTTTAAATTTAAAAGTATTATTTTTTAAATCATTATCAGAATAATTTATATATTCTTTTTCTAAAAAATTAATTTTTGAAACAATTTTTTCAAAACCTAAAATTACTCTTTGGCTTTTATTACCAAAAAAATATGAAAATAATTTAATAAACATATTAAATTAAAATAATTTATAAATAAATATTATATAATAATTAAATAATTATAATATATTTTATATTAAAAAACACTAATGAAAATTAAAAAAAAAAAAAATTATATAATAAAAATATTTAAAAAAAATCCTATTTTAAATAAATTAATAAATAAATTCAATAAAATAAAAAATATTAAAAAAAAAATAGATAATTTTTTACCTAAAAAAATTAAAAAACAATATTTAATTTTAAATATAATAAATAATTGTCTTATTATAGAAGTATCTAAATTAAATTGGAAAATATATATAGAAAAAAAAAACAAAAACATCATTAAAATAATTAAAAAAAATAAAATTAAAAAAATTTTTATTAAAATAAATCCTAATATAAAATAAATTATTTTTTTTTACGTAAATAAGTTGGTATATTAAAATTTTTAAAATTTACATCTTTATTTTTATTAAATGAATTTAAAAAACTATCTTTTTGTTTTACCTTTTTTTTATTTTTATCAAAAGAAAAAATTTTATCTTCATTAAAATTCATTTTAATATACTTATTTAAACAAATTCCTGTAGCAATAAGAGTAACACGTAATTTACCATCCATTTCAGGATTTAAAGAAGTACCAATAACTACCGTAGTAGTTTCTGAAGAAAAAGAACGTATTGAATTACCAATAATTTCAAATTCCTCCAATTTTAAATCTAAACCAGAATTTATATTTACCAATATACCTTTTACAGTAGATAAATCAATATCTTCAATTAAAGGACTAGAAATAGCTAACTCTACTGCTTTAAAAGCTCTATCTTCACCAAATGAAAAACCTGTACTCATTATAGCACAACCAACTTCTGACATTACAGTACATATATCAGCAAAATCAACATTTATTAAACTAGGTTTAGTAATTAATTCAGAAATACCTTGAACAGCATTTTTTAGAATATCATTTACAGAATTAAATGCATTTAACAAAGAAATATTTTTATTAAAAACTTTTAACAATTTATCATTAGGTATAATTATCAGTGAATCAACAAATTTAGATAATTCAAAAATACCATAATCAGCAAAATTCATACGTTTTTTACCTTCAAAAGTAAAAGGTTTTGTAACTACAGCAACAGTCAGTATTTTAAGTTCTTTAGCTATACGTGCAATTACAGGAGAAGCACCAGTACCTGTACCTCCTCCCATACCAGAAGCTATAAATAACATGTCAGTTCCATCTAATATAGATTTAAGAATATTTTTATCTTCTTCAGCAGAATTTTTACCTATTTCTGGATTAGATCCTGCTCCTAAACCTTTAGTTATATTTTTACCTATTTGAATTTTTTTTTTTACTGATATTTTGGATAAATCCTGTATATCAGTATTAACTACAAAAAAATCCACTCCATCAATACATTCACTAAACATATAATCTACAGCATTTCCACCACCACCACCAACACCTATAACTCTTATAATAACATTATTGATTTTTTCTATATCAAACATTATACTAAACTCCATATTAATAATTAAAAAAAAATTTTCATAATTTATATAAAAAAAAATTTTTTTTTAAAGTAATATAATTTAAATTTTTATTTAAATATATATTTTTAAAATATAATAAAGAACTAATTATATTAGAAAAAGAAGAAATAAAAATATCTTTATCTTTAGATAAAGATGAAATATCATTTAAATATTTTTGAGGAATACCAATACGAACATTAAAATTAAAAATTTTTTTTGCACAACTTAATAAACCTGGTATTTGTGATGAACCACCAATAAATATTATATTATATAAATTACCAAATTCATATTGATCAAAAAAAAGATTATATAATTTTAATATTTCCTGATTAATTAAATATAATAATTCCAAATACCTAGATTTAATAATATTGAATAATGTCTTCTCTAAAATATCTTTAGAAAAACTATTTTTAAACATAAAATTAATAAATTCTATTTTTTTATTTTTTTTAAATAAAGAAATATTTAAACAACCATAATTAATTTTAATAAATTCAGATTCTAATTTAGATAAATTTAAAACATAAGATATATCATTAGTTACTAAATTTCCTGCATAAGGAAATATTTTAAAATAAAATAAAGTATTAAAATGATAAAAACTAATAGTAGTTATATAAGAACCTATATCAACTACACAAATATTAGATTCTTTTTCATTATTATTTAATAAACTATAATTAGTAATTAAATTAGAAAATATAATTTTTTCTATTTTAATATTTAAATAAAAAAAAATTTTTTTTATATTATTTATAATATTAGAACGACAAATAACTAATAAAACTTTAACTTCCATTCTTAAACCAGATAAACCTAATGGATTTTTAATACCCTTATTAGTATCTAAAATATATTCTATAGGAATAGTATGTAAAATAATATATTTATTAGATAATCTAATAGATTTAGCTACATTAATAACATTTAAAATATCATCATTCGTAACTTCTTTACCTTTTAATAAAACCATTCCATTTTCATATATACAATGAATATAACTACTAGAAATTAATAAAAATAAAGACTTTATTTTAAATTTAGAAATTGATTCTACTTGATCTAAAACATTTTTAATACATTTAATAAATAAATCTACACTATATATTTTACCATTTTTAATACCTTTAGTTCTTGTAATACCTACAGCTAAAATAGATAATTTATTATTTGGTAAAATTTCACTTACTAAAGATCTTAAATTATATGAACCTATTTCTAAATTAACCAATATTTTTTTTTTAATATATTTAAACATACAAATTAATTTTATGAAAATCAATAATATAAAAATTAAGAATATAAAATTTTTTTAACTACATTATTAAAATTTATTCCAATAATATTAGCAGCATAAGGTATTAAACTTAACTTAGTCATACCAGGTATAGTATTAACTTCTAAAAATCAAATTTTATTATTATAATCTATTAAATAATCAATACGTATACAACCTTTACATTTTAATAAATTTCATATATCTAAAGAATGTTTAATTAAACTATTTTTTAAATTTATATTTAAATTATCAGAATAAATATAATCACTTTTTAATAAATATTTAGATTCATAATCATAAAAAATATTTTTAGGTTTAATTTTAATTATAGGTAAAACTTTTCCATCTAATATTCCAACAGTATATTCTTCACCACATATATAACTTTCTAATAAAATATCACCAAATATTTTATAATTATTATATAAATAATTTTTTAAATTTTTTACATTATCTATAATCTTAATTCCAATACTAGATCCTTGATAATTAGGTTTCACTAAAATAGGTACACCTAATTTTAAAAATAATTTTTCATATCAATAATTATTAAATAAATTATATTTATTAAAAATATTTTTATTAAATAAAAAATCTGGTATAATGTTAATATTTAATTTATTTACTAATAATTTAGTCAAAAATTTATTTATTGCTATTGAAGAAGCTAAAACTTTACTACCGGTATAAGGTATTTTAAGAAAGTTTAATAATCCTTGTATCGTTCCATCCTCTCCACCTTTACCATGCAAAGATATAAAAACTTTATCAAAAGATTTTTTTAAAAAAAAATTCAAAGAAAAATATTTCATATCAATAGGATAAACATTAAAATTCATACTTAACAAAGATTTTACAATTTCATAACCAGATTTTAAAGAAATACTCCTTTCACTGGAATTACCACCTAAAAAAACTGCTACATTCTTAATCTTCATAAAAATTTATTTTAAATAACGTGAATAAAAATTCAATAATACTATATCTGTTTCACCTGCACCTTGAAATATAATAATATCATTATCTTTTAAAACATGAATTAGATAAAAAAATATTTTTTTGATATTATTAATACATAAAAAATTTATTAAACCAAAATAATCATATATACCTGAAGAAATATTAGAACTATTAAAATTTAATATTTTTTTTTCTCCTGCTGAATAAATATTTAACAATAATAAAATATCAACCTTAGATAAAATAAAAATAAATTTTTTTAACAATTTAAATGTTCTACTATACCTATGAGGTTGAAAAATCATTATAATTCTTCTATTAAAATAACTTTTTTTAATAGAATTTAAATATAATTCTATTTCTGTAGGATGATGACCATAATCAAAAAAAATTAATATATTATTAAAATAATTATTTTTAATATTAAAAGTAAATTTTCCAATATACTCAGATCTACGATCAACACCTTTAAAATTAACAAATAATTTCTTTAAAACAGAATAATTTATTTTTTTAAAATTATCTAATAAACTAATTGCTGCTACAGAATTTAATACATTATATTTACCTAACATATTTAATACTAAATCAAAACTAATTTTATTATTTAAAGATATATTAAAAAAACTTTTATTTTTCTTTTGAATAAAATTACTAATTTTATAATCAGCATCATTACTAAAACCATAAGTTATTATTTTACATTGAAATAAATTATTTTCTAAAATTTCTCTGACTATAAAATTATCAATACACGCAATAATAAAACCATAAAAAGGAACATTATTTAAATAAATTATAAATGAATTAATTAATTCACGAAAACTGTCATTATAATTATTAATATGATCAATATCAATATTATTCAATAAAACTATAGAAGGAAAAAAATTTAAAAAAACTTTATCACTTTCATCTATTTCTATTAAAAAATATTTACTATCACTTAAATAAATACTAGAATTTATAGATTTTATAATACTACCATTAATACAATTTACTTTTAAATTATGAGAAAATAAAGTATCAAAAACTAAAGAAGTAGTAGTTGTTTTACCATGACTTCCAATAACAGTAATAGAATAATAAAATTTAGTTAACTCCCTTAACATATTTATTCTTTTAATTACAGGTATATTATATAAATAAGCACTTAAAATTTCAGGATTATATAAATCAATAGCAGAAGAATAAACTACTAAATTAACATTCAAAATATTATTTTTAGAATGATAATTAAAAATTTTAATACCTAAAGAAGATAAATATTTTATTTTATCATTTACTTTAATATCTGAACCAGTAATTTTATAACCAGATAAAAATAAAAATTCAGCTATACTAGACATACCTACACCACCTATACCGATAAAATGTATAATAAAACTATTTTTATCAATATTTAAAAAAATATTATCAAACTCAAAATTATTATTCATATAATTGACTAAAATTTAAAATTATAAATTTCATTAACAAACTTTTTATTAGGATTTTTAATTCTATTTTTATAAGCTATATTAGCCATATTAAATAATTTTTTCCTATTTAATTTTAAAATTACTTTACTTAAATAAATTGCACTTAAATTTTCTTCTTTAATTATTAAAGCTGCACCTTTATCTTTTAAAAATTTAGCGTTTAAATATTGTTGATTATCATTATGTATATATGGTATAAATATTGAAGCAATACCAACTGTACTAATTTCGCTTACTGTTAATGCACCAGATCTAGAAATTATTAGATCACACCAAGAATAAGCTTCTTCTATTTTATCAATAAAACCAACAACAGAATAATTTTTATATTTTTTATATCTTTTATCATTTATATAATTAAAATAATTAACATGACCTACTTGATGTAAAAAAGTAAAATTCTTATTTATTAAAATTCTTAATAAATCAAAAATAATATTATTAATAATAAAAGAACCTTGACTACCACCTAAAATTAATATATTTATATTTCCACGACGATTTAATAATCTTATTTTAGGTTTAGAAATATATAATATATTTTTTCTTATAGGATTACCTACAGTAGCAACATTATACTGAAAAGTATTAGGAAAAGCTTGTACTACTATATCAGATAAATAATATAAATATTTATTAGAAAAACCAACTACTGAATTTTGTTCATGTATCATAGTTTTAACTCTACATAACCATGCAGATAAAATACCATAAAAAGATATATATCCACCAAAACCTAATACTAAATTAGGTTTTCAATCTTTGATTATATTAATAATAGAAACAATACTTTTAAAAAATTTAAATATACAAGAAAAAAAATTTCACTTAGATATTTTTGGTATATCTATAAGATCAATATTAAAACCATATTTAGGTACTAAAATAGATTCTAATCTATTTAAACTACCTATTCATTTTATTAAACAACCTTTCTTTTGAAAATATTCAGAAATTACTAAACCAGGAAAAATGTGTCCTCCTGTACCACCAGTAATAATCATTAAACGTTTTATATTCATATAAATACCTTAAACAATTTTTTTTACTAAACAATTAAATTTTTTGCCTCTTTCCTTATAATTTAAAAATTGATCTAAACTGGAACATCCAGGAGAAAATAATACTACATCTCCAGATTTAACATAATTAGTTATATAAGTAATAATTTCATATAAATCATGAAATTTTTTAGATTTATTAGGTAATAAATTATATAAAATATCTTTACTTTTACCAAAACAACATATAAATATATTTTGATACAATAATAAATATGGTTTTAAAAAAATATTAAAATCAGCTAATTTACCATCACCACCTAACAAAAGTCATATCTTACCATATACATGTGGTAAATTTTTTAAAGCACATATAGTACTATTTATATTAGTAGATTTAGAATCATTAATTCATAAAATATTATTTTTTTTACTTATTAAATTAAACCTATAAGGTAAACCACGAAAATTAGATATTACATCTAAAATAATCTTTCTAGAAATCTTTAATATATCAGAAATTATAATTACAACTAAAATATTTAAATAATTAAATAAACCAGTTAAAAAAATATCTTTAACATTAATTATTCTTATATAATTTTTACTTAAAAATATATTTTTTTTATAAATATCAATATGATATTCAGACTTACTAATACCAAAAGTAATAATATTCTTTTCATAATAATTATTTGGAATAGTAAATTTATCATCTATATTTAAAATACAATATTTAGAATTACTAAATATATTAAATTTACTAAATATATAATCATATAATCTATTTGAATATCTATCTAAATGATCTACACTAATATTTAAAATTGTTGAACATAAAGTTTTTAAAGTAAAAACATGTTCTAATTGAAAACTAGAAAGTTCCAATATATAAATATCACTACATTTTTTTAATAAACTCAATACTGGAATACCTATATTTCCACCTAAAGAAACTTTCATTTTATTAGATTTACAAATTTTATACAATAAAGAAACTACAGTACTCTTACCATTTGTTCCAGTAACAGCTATAACTAAAGAATTTTTTATTTCCCTACAAAATATTTCTATATCATTAATAATTTCAATTCCATTTTTTTTAGCTTCTAATAATAAAGAATTATTCAATCAAGAAATACCTGGACTAATAATTATTAAATCAGCATTTAATATTCAAGATTTTTTAAATAAACCAAAATGAAAATCTATACCTTTAGGTATCAAATTAACATTTAAAAAACAATTATTATCCATTAATTTAGGATAAATACCTAAAGAAATAAAAAAATTTATACAAGAAATACCTGTAATACCAGCACCTAAAATAACAATATTTTTATTATTATAATTAAACATTTATATACTCGAAAAAAATAATATTATAGAAACAAAAAAAGAAATTAAAGAAATAATTCAAAAAATAGACACTATTTTAATTTCAGAATAATTATTTAATTCATAATGATGATGTATAGGAGTCATTAAAAAAATACGTTTTTTAAAAAATTTAAAAAAAAGAACTTGTAAAAAAACTGAAAAAAACTCAATAAAAAACAAAAAACCTACTACTATTAAATATAATTCTTTATGAAGTAATATAAACATACCACTTAATAATGAACCTATAGATAAAGAACCAGTATCACCTAAAAAAATTCTAGCTGGATAAAAATTAAAAAAAAAGAAAGATAAACATGAACCTATCATTATTATACTTAAAATACATAAATCTTTAGCATAATATATATAATTTATACCTAAAATTTTAGACATATAAATATTTGAACTAAATAAAGAAACCAAAAATAAAAATAAAAATACTAATATTAATGGTAAAATTACCAAACCATCTAAACCATCAGTAAAATTAACAGCATTAATACTTATAAACAATAAAATATACAAAAATAAATAATATAAAACAAAATAATAATTATTTACCAAAAAAAAATTAAAGAAATTCATTAAATATATAAAAATAAATATAGATAAATTTTGTAAAAAAAATTTCTGTAATATAGATAAACCATCACAATTTTTAAAAAAAATTTTTATAAAATCATCTAAAAAACCAATTAAAAAATTCAAAATAAAAAATAAAATTAAAATTAATATATAAATATTAGATCAATCTATAAATATAATAGATAAAAACATAAAATTTAGAAATATAGATATTCCACCCATAGAAGGAATACTATATTTTTTAGAATATTTATTTGCATGATTTTTACGAATAATTTGAAAAATTTTATATTTCTTAAAAAGAAATAAAAAAAAATTAATTATATAAAAAGATATAATAAAAGAAAAAAATAAAATAAATAAAATTTTAATTACAAAAATATTTTTTAAAAAAAATACAAACATAATATAATATTATATACCTAAAAAAAATTTATTATTTTCTCCATACATAAAAAACGCGATCCTTTAATTAAAATAGTAATTTTATCACTATTTTTAATTAAATATTTTAAATTTAAAATTAAATCATTCATATTTAAAAAATGTTTCCCTACAAAACTATACTTACTAATATAGAAACTATATTTACCAATACTAAAAACTTTATTAATAAAAAAATTTTTTCTTATTAAAATACCAATTTTAATATGATAATACATTGACATGTAACTTAATTCTGCCATATCACCTACAACTAATATTTTATCACCTAAAAATTTATGTAAAAAAGATATACTATAATATAACGATCTAGGATTAGAATTATAAGTATCATCTAAAATTATTTTATTTTTATTTAAATATATAGGATATAATCTACCTTTTATAGGTTTACAACTTTCTAGTCCAATTTTAATATCTTTTAAAGATATAGAAGTAGAAATAGATAAAGCTGAAGCAAATAAAGAATTTCAAACATTATGAATACCTAATAACCTAATAAAAATATTAATTTCTCCTAAATAAGTAACTAAAGTAAAAAAACTACCTCACGATTTAACATTTAAATTACGTATAGAAATATAATTTTCTTTTCTAAGATATTTAAAAGAAATAAAAATTTTATCCTTATTAAAAAAATATTTTTCTCAAAATTTATTAAATATACAATTATCATTTAATATAACTAAACCAGATGAAGACAAATATTTAAAAATTTTTCCTTTACATTTTATAATATTTAAAAAATTTTTAAAACCTGTTAAATGAGAAACAGATAAATTTGTTATACAAACTATATCAGGTTTAACTAAACTAGATAAATAATCTATATCATTAATATTATTAGCACCAAATTCTAATACAGAATATTTATAAACATATTTATATAATTTTAATAATGTATAATTTATACCTAACTCATTATTAAAATTATAACGATTATATAAAGTTTTTCCACATTGACACAAAATATTAGCCGTAATTTCTTTTACAGAAGTTTTACCAGTAGAACCAGTCAAAGATAAAAATTTTGTAGAAGAATTATTTCTTAACCAACTTATTATTTTAGTTAAAGCTAAATAAGAATTATTAACTATTAATTGAGGAACATTAATTAATAAATATTTATCAACTAATATAGCTAATGCACCTTTTTTAATAGCATCATAACATAAAAAATTAATATCATTATTACCTCTAATAACAATAAATAATGAACCTTCTATATTATTTTTACGAGTATCTACAGAAATATTATTAATATATAAATTTTTACCTATTAATATAGCTTTAGTAATATTAGCTATTTCTAAAAGACTAAATAAAAACATAATTTATATTTCCAATAATTTAGTAACTAAATAACGATCAGAATATTTAATTCTTTTATTTAAAACAAAATGAAAATTTTCATGACCTTTACCAGCTATCAATATTACATCATTTTTAGAAGAATTTTTTATAGCAAATTTTATAGCTAAAATACGATTTAAAATAATATAAACGTTATTAAAATTATTAATACCAAATTTAATATCTTTCAAAATAGAAAATTCATTTTCAAAATAAAGATCATCATTGGTAATAATAACTAAATCAGAATATTTTTTAGCTATACTACCCATTAAAGATCTTTTACTTTTATCTCTATTACCTGTACAACCAAAAATACATCACAATTTACCTATACAATATTTTCTAGATTCTATTAAAACATTTTTTAATGCTATAGGAGTGTGAGCATAATCAACTATAACTAAAGGTTTATATTTATTTTTAAAAAACTCTAAACGACCTTTAGGTAATATTAAATATTTACTACTATCAACTAAATCTTTAAAATCAATTCCTAAAGATAATAATGTTGCAAAACTAAGAAAAAAATTTTTAATATTAAAATCACCAATTAAAAATAATTTTATTACACCATTACCTCAAAAAGAAAAAAAATATATTTTTTTTAAAAAACCATAATATTTTATTTTTTTAATATAAATTCACCTATATTTAAATAAAGAAATATACTTACAATTAAAAGTTACAGGAACAACATATTCAATAGGTAATAATTTATAAAATCAATTAAAACCTACATTATCATCTATATTAATAATTAAATTTTTAATTTTAAATTCAGAAAATAATTTAAATTTCGCAAATTCATAATTTTTCATATTAATATGATAATCAAGATGATCTAAAGATAGATTAGTAAAAACTGCAGAAGAAAAATAAATATAATTAACTCTATTTTGTATTAAAGAATGAGAAGATACTTCAATAAAAACATAATCAGCTTTTTCTTTACAAAAAAAATTTAATTTACGTTGTAAATCTATAGAAGAAACCGTTGTATTTAAAGTATAAGATAAATTATTATA
Organism: Candidatus Stammera capleta; assembly: GCA_036689555.1. Classification (GTDB taxonomy): domain Bacteria; phylum Pseudomonadota; class Gammaproteobacteria; order Enterobacterales; family Enterobacteriaceae; genus Stammera; species Stammera capleta_U. The sequence goes on along the minus strand of CP144856.1, from coordinate 116,008 downwards.
AAAACCATTACCAATAGTACTTAACATACAACTATTATAACCTAATAAATAAACCCATTGAGTACATATATTTACTACAGTAGTTTTACCATTAGTGCCTGTAACTCCAGTACAAATTAATTTTTTACTTGGATAATTATAAAATTTAGATATTATTTTAGGTAAAAAAATATTAAAATTATTTAAATAAAATATATAAATTTTATATTTATTATGAAATAAATAATAAGATTTATTTATATTAGAATAAGTTAAAACAGCTATAGCACCATTTAATACAGCATTATGTATAAAATATTTTCCATTAGTATTATTACCTTTAATAGCCACAAATAAATTATTTTTTTTAACTAAACGACTATCACAAACAATATCAGAAATATAGATATGTGGTAATTTACTAAAATTAAAATATTTAGATAATAAAATATTTAAACTATTTTTTTTCAAATAAACTCCATAATCTAATAAAAAAATTACTTTTTTTCAGCTACTCTAAGTATAGCACTTCTAATTCTATTATTTTTATCTAAATCCTTAATAGAAGGTTTATATTTACCTAAATTTATCATTTCTATAGGATATAATTCATTTATTTTTTTTTCAGTTAAAGGTATATCTGAAATTAAAAAAGATCTATTATCAGATTTACTCCGTATAAAATTTTTTACTATTCTATCTTCTAAAGAATGAAAACTTATTACTACTAATCGACCTTGATTAGATAATACATTATAAGAAGCATGTAAAGCTTTTAATAAAACATTTAATTCATCATTAATATAAATTCTAATAGCCTGAAAAACTCTAGCAAGAGATTTAATATATTTTTTTTTTACAACAGACTTAACAATTTTCACTAAATCTTTAGTACTATTAATACTTTTTTTTTCTCTAAATAAAATTATTTTTTCAACTATTTTTTTAGCATAACGTTCTTCACCATATTTTTTAATAACATATAGAATATCTTTTTTACTAGCATTATTAATTCAATTTTCAGCTCTAATACCATAATTTCTATTCATACGCATATCTAATAAACCATTTTTAGAAAAAGAAAAACCTCTATCTACATTATCTAATTGTCAAGATGATATACCTAAATCAAATATTATTCCATTAATTTTATTATTTAAATTCATTTTTTTAACATAATTTTCTATATTAGAAAAATTACTATTAATAATATTTAAACGAGAATCACATATGTTTTTAGAATTTATTAAAATAGATTCATAATCAATATCAAATGCAAATAATTTACCATTTTTAGATAAATGTTTTAATATTTCTAAAGAATGATTTCCACAACCAAATGTACAATCTATATAAATACCATTTCTTTTAATATTTAAAAAATATTTTATTTTACTTAAAAAAGGTGGATAATATTGTTTAAACATAAGATTATCAAATATAATTAATTTATATAATAATAACATAATTAAAATTTACAAAAAATAATTTATAACATAATTTTAATAAATATCTAAAAATATGAATAAAAAAATTATAATAGCAAACTTAAAATTAAATGGTAATACGAAATATATTAAAAAATATATAAAAAAAATAAAAAAATATACTTCTATTAATAAAAAATATCATATTTTAATAGCACCACCAATAATATACTTATATTTAAGTAATTTAATAATTAAAAAAAGTAAAATTAAATTAGTATCTCAAAACATAGATGAAAATATTTCTGGTTCATTTACTGGAGAAACATCAGGAAATATGCTTAAAGATATAAATGTTAAATATGTTATTATAGGACATTCAGAAAGAAAGATATATCATAAAGAAAATAATCAAAATATATTAAATAAAATTATTATTGCAAAAAAATTAAATATTACTCCAATAATATGTATAGGAGAAAATATACAGGAATATAAAAATAAAGAAAGTAAAAAAACATGTAAAAATCAAATAGATTTTTTAATTAAAAAAAATAATATTAACATATTAAAAGATACTATCATAGCATATGAACCTATATGAGCTATAGGTACAGGAAAAAATGCTGATATAAAACATATTAGTAAAATAAATAAATTTATTATAAAATATATTTCATCTATAAATAAAAATATTATTAATAAAATTAAAATAATTTATGGTGGATCAATAAATAAAAAAAATATTTTAAATATAATAACAAATAAATATATTAATGGTTTATTAATTGGTAAATCATCATGAAAAATAAAAAAATTTATTAAAATATTAAAAATTATTAATAAATAAAATATGAATAAATTTAAAATTATTGGACCCTCAAAAATTGAAGGTGAAATAAAAATATCTGGATCTAAAAATTCAGCATTACCTATATTATTTTCTTCATTATTAACAGAAAAAGATGTAAAAATTAAAAATATTCCTAATATTAAAGATATAGATATTACTTTAAAATTATTTAAAAAAATAGGTGTATTAATAAAAAAAAAAAAACCACTAATATTAAATAATAAAAATATAAAAAATATAAATTTACCTTCAAAATTAATTAGTAAAATTAGAGCATCAATATGATTAATAGGTCCCATATTAATAAAATTTAAAAAAATTAAAATACACATACCAGGTGGATGTAAAATAGGTATAAGACCTATTAATTTTCATTTATATGGATTAAAAAAATTAGGTGCAAAAATAAAATTAGAACATAATTTTATTAAAATAAAAATTACTAAAAAATTAATAGCTAATACTATAAAATTACCTCAAATAAGTGTTGGTGCAACTATAACTATTATTATAGTTGCAACATTAATATCAGGAATAACAATAATAAAAAATTCTGCTATAGAACCAGAAATTATAGATACAATAAATTTTCTAAATACTTTAGGAGCTAATATAAAATATCAAAATAATACTATAATAATATCAGGAGTAAAAAAATTACATGGAGGTACATATAAAATAATACCAGATAGAATAGAAACAGGAACTTATTTAATAAGTTCTTTAATATCTAAAGGTAAAATAATTTGTTATAATACAAATCCAAATTTATTAAAATATGTCTTAAAAAAACTTCAATCTTCAGGAGCAAAAATTAAAACTGGAAATAATTTTATTAAATTAAGTACATACAAAAAAAGACATAAAGCAATAAATATAAAAACACTACCTTATCCTTATTGTCCAACAGATTTACAACCACAATTAACTGTGTTAAATGTATTAGCAAAAGGAAAATCAATAATTACAGAAAATATATTTTTAAATAGATTTAATCACGTAAAAGAATTAATTAAAATGGGAGCTAAAATTAAAATTAAAAATAATAAAATTATATGTAAAGGAATAAAAAAAATATTTGGTACAGAAATTTATGCAAAAGATTTAAGATCTGCTGCAAGTTTAATAATAGCTGGATGTGTAGCTCATGGAGAAACAATTATAAATAATATAAACTATATATATAGAGGATATGAAAATATAAGAAAAAAATTTAATAATTTAGGAGTTAAAATATATAAAATTTAAAAATTAACAAATAAAATTTTAAATAAAAATTTTAATATTTTAAAAAAATTACTTAATATACTTAAGTTAAATTAAAATTAATTTTATTAAAACGTTTTTTAAAATTATCTAATCTTCCTTTAGAATTAGATATTTTTTGTTTTCCAGTATAAAATGAGTGACACTTATAACAAACATCAACATTAAAATCTTTAATTAAAACTGAATGTATATTCATAATATTACCACAAGAACAAGATACTTTTATTAAATATATATTAGGATGTATATTTTTTTTCATATTAACCTCTTTAAATATAATAATGATATATATTAACATGTTAATACTAAAAATAATACTACCAATTAAAAACATAAAAAAATTAATTTATTATTCTCAAAAAAATAAAAAAATATTTATAGGTACAAGGGTTATTGTACCACTTAAAAAAAAAAAAATTATTGGAATAGTAACAAATATATATAAAAAAAGAAATAAAAAAAAAATAAAAATTAAAAAAATTATAAAAATTTTAGATAAAAAAAAAATAATTAATTTAAATTTTTTAAAATTAATTAAAATATGTTCTAAATATTATCAAATATCATTTAATATCTTATTATTTTATATAATACCAAAATATACAAAAAAACAATATAAAAATAAAATAAAAAATATAAAAACAACATATAAAAATAAAAAAATTAAAAAAAAATATAAAAAAATTATATATAAAATATATAAAAAAAAAAAAATATGATTACTAATAAAAAATTTTAAAAAAAGAATAAATTTATATATAAATATAATAAAAAAAAACATTAAAAATAATTATCAAGTATTATTTTTAGTACCAGAAAATTATTTAATTAAAAAAATAAAAAAATATATAAATAAACAAATTTTTACAAATATAGAAATAATTAATTCAAAAATATGTAAAAAAAAAAAAATAAAATTATGAAATAAAAGTTTAAAAAATAAAATATCAATAATATTAGGAACTAGATCTGCTGTATTTACACCTTTTAGTAAATTAAATTTAATAATTATAGAAGAAGAACATAGTGAATATTATAAAAATAACAATTTTATACCTTATAATACTAAAAATATAGCTTTATTAAGAGCAAAAACAGAAAAAATACCTATAATATTAGGATCCTTAACACCATCATTAAAAAGTTTTTATAAATATAAAAAAAATATATATAAAATTATTAAAACAAATTATCAAAAATATAAAATAAAATATAAAATTTTCAATATAAATAATTATAAAAAAAAAAAAATAAAATACTTTTTAAAAAATATTTTATATAAACATATAAAAAAAAAAAAAAATATATATATATATGTTAGTATATATGGTTATTCCTGATTAGTATGTAAATATTGTAAAAAAATACAAAAATGTTGTTTATGTAAAAAAAAATATGTTTTATATAAAAAAAAAAACAAAATTATATGTTATAAATGCAAAAAAAAAAAAAAAATTAAAAAATGTTCTAAATGTAAAAATAAAAAATTTAGTTCTTTAGGTATCGGGACAAAAATAATTAAAAGATATTTAGTTAAAATATTTCCTTTAATAAAAATAAAAATTATAAATTTAAAAACTAAAAAAAAATATAAAGAAAAAATTTTAATTTCAAATAAATTAATATTAAATATTAAAATACCTAAACCAAATTTAATAATTATATTTAATATAGATTGAATATTACATTCCAAAAATTATAAAACCATAGAAAAATTTATTAGATTATACACTTTATTTACAAATAAATATTACATAAATAAAAAACAAAGAGTATATTTTTTAACTAAATATCCAAATAACGATATTTTTAATTATTTTTCAAAAAATAAAAACTACGAAAAAAATATAAAAACAATTTTAAAAGAAAGAAAATTAATTAATTATCCACCTTATGTACATGAATCCTCTATATTTATAGAATATAAAAACAATAATATATATAAAATATATAAAATAATGAAATTATTATTAAAAAAATATAAAAACATAAATATTACTAAACCTCAATTAATTAAAAAACAAAATAAATATATTTGACAAATTATAATATTAAGTAAATTTTATAAAAACTTATTTAAATATATTCAAAAAATTAAACAAAAAAATAACAAAATAAAATTTCAATTAGATATAGACTATAATGAATAATATTTAAAAACATTGAATTTTTTCAGGTAAATAAGATATTTGACAAACTTGCTTTATTACACCCTTTGGAAATAATGTATATAAATAAATACTATTATATTTCTTATTATATTTTTTATTTAAATAAATTAATAAATTTCTAATACTAGGTAATATTTTATGTTTAAAATAAAAAAATCTATAATAATAGATTATTATTCAATGAATATATTTTAAATTAATACCTAATTTTAAAGCTAAATTAATAGCAATATTTTTACTTCAAAATTTTATTTTCATATATTATATTATAAATAATTAATATGATATTATATATATAAAATTAATAAATAATTTAAATGCCAGAATTACCAGAAGTAGAAATAATAAAAAAAGAATTAAAAAAAAATATTTTAGGAAAAAAAATTATTAAATTTATTATATATACGAATAAACTAAAATATAAAATAAATAAAAAAATTCAAAATATACATCAAGAAATTATAATTAAAATTAAAAGATATTCAAAATATATATTGATTAAAACAAATAAAAATTATATATTAATTCATTTAGGAATATCTGGTAATATATTAATATTAAATAAAAATTTTAAAAAAAAAAAACATGATCACTGAGATATTATATTAAATAATAATAAAATTATAAGATATAATGATGTTAGAAAATTTGGTTTTTTACTTTTATTTAAATCCAAAAAAAAAATAAAGAAAATAATTTCTAAATTAGGACCAGAACCATTAAAAAAAGAATTTAATTCAAAATATTTATTTAAAATAACTTCCAAACGAAAAATATGTATTCATAATTTAATTATGAATAACAAAATTATTTCTGGTATAGGTAATATATATGCAAATGAAAGTTTATTTATATCTAAAATTATTCCATATAGAAAATCTAATACTCTTAATTTTAAAGAAATAAAAAAATTAGTTTCAAATATTAAATTAATATTGAAAAAATCTTTATTTTATAAAGGTACTACAATCAGAAATTTTAAAAATATTAATAATAATTATGGTTTTTTTCAAAATAAATTAAAAATTTATCAGAAATCAGGTCAAAAATGTTCTATTTGTAATAATATTATAAAAAAAATAAAAAAATATGGAAGAAGTTTATACTTCTGTAAAAAATGTCAAAAATAAATTTTATAATATAAATTTACTTAAATCTTCATTTACAAAAGAATTATCTAATTTAGACTTAACATAATTAGAATCTATTAAAATAGATTTACCTTTATATTCATTAGCTTTATAAGAAATATCTTCCATTAATTTTTCTAATACTGTATGTAATCTTCTAGCTCCTATATTTTCTGTATTTTCATTTATTTTTCAAGATATATCAGCTAAACATTTAATACCATCACTAGTAAATATAATTTCTACACCTTCAACATCTAATAAAGCCTTATATTGAGAAGTAATAGAAATATTTGGTTCAACTAATATTCTTTCAAAATCATAAGAAGTTAAAGCTTTTAACTCAACTTTTATAGGTAATCTTCCTTGTAACTCTGGAATTAAATCACTCGGATTACAAAATTGAAATGAACCAGAAGCAATAAACAAAATATAATCTGTTTTAACTACACCATATTTTGTAGAAACAGTACAACCTTCAACTAAAGGTAATAAATCTCTCTGTACACCTTCTCTAGAAATACCAGAATCAGAAGAAGATTCACCTCTTTTACAAACTTTATCAATTTCATCAATAAAAACTATTCCTTGTTGTTCTACTAAATCTATAGCTTTACGTTTTAAATCATCAAAATTTATTAATTTTGTAGATTCTTCTTCAATTAATAAATCCATAGCATCTTTAATTTTTAATTTACGAACTTTTTTCCTTTGACCACTTATATTTTGAAATATAGATTGTAATTGATTAGTCATATCTTCCATACCAGGAGGAGACATAATTTCAATACCAAAACTAGGAGAAGAAATATTTATTTCAATTATATTATTATCTAAATTTCCGTTACGTAATTTATTTAAAAATATATCTTTTACTATTTTATATTGATTTAAATCTTTTTTATCAATATTTTTATTATTAGATAATAAAATATCTATTATACGTTCTTCAGCAATTTTTTTAGCTTTAGATATATTAATTTTTATAGATTGCATTTTAATCATTTTAATAGCATAATCTACTAAATCTCTTATAATGGAATCAACTTCCTTACCAACATAACCCACTTCAGTAAATTTAGTTGCTTCAACTTTAATAAAAGGTGAATTACTTAATTTAGCTAATCTACGAGCTATTTCAGTTTTTCCAACTCCAGTAGGACCTATCATTAAAATATTTTTTGGAGTAATTTCACTACGAAAATCATCATTTAATTGCATTCTACGTCATCTATTTCTTAAAGCTATAGCAACAGCTCTTTTAGCATTATCTTGACCTATAATAAATTTATTTAATTCATATACAATTTCTTGAGGAGTCATTTCAGTATACATAATAAAATACCATTTATTTAATAATTAAATATAAATATTAATAATTTAATTCTTTAATAGTGAAAATATGATTTGTATATAAACATATATCTGCAGATATAGATAAAGATTTTTCTACTATACTACGAGCATCAAGATCAGTATTTTCTAATAAAGCTCTTGCTGAAGAAAGAGCATATGAACCACCACTACCTATAGCTATTAAATTATTTTCTGGTTGAATTATATCTCCACTACCAGAAATAATCAAAGAATATTTTATATCAGTAATAGCTAACAATGCTTCTAATTTTCTTAAACTATGATCTGTTCTTCAATCTTTAGCTAACTCTACCGCAGACTTTATTACATGACCTTGATACATTTCTAATTTTTTTTCAAAATATTCAAATAAAGTAAAAGCATCAGCTGTACCACCAGCAAAACCAACAAGAATCTTATTATAATATAGTTTACGAACTTTCCTTACATTACTTTTCATAATTGTATTACCAAATGTAGCTTGCCCATCACCACCCATAACAACTACATTTTTTTTTCTAACACTCAATATAGTAGTCACAATAAACCTATTAAACAATAATATTAATTAAATAAAATTTAAATATATAAATTAATTATTTTTTTAAAACAAATCTTAATTTTTTTATAGCATTTTTTTCTAATTGACGAATTCTCTCTGCAGAAATATTATAATATAATGCTAATTTTTTTAAAGTAATCTTTTTATTATCATATAATCATCTAGATTTTATAATATGTTTACTTCTACTATCTAAACAATTTAAAGCTTTTTTTAATCTTTCAATATTATATTTTTTTCAATTAATTTTTTCAAAATCACAACTAAAATTAGAATATTTATCTAATATAAAAGAAGAAAACGAAGGATAAAAAAAATTAATTTTTTTATCAATAAATAAATCTTTAGAAAACATACGATATTCCATTTCTCTTACATCTTTTTTAGAAACATTAAATTTACGAGCAACAATTTTTATTTCTTTATTATTAAATCAACCAATTTTTTTTTTCATTTTTCTTAAATTAAAAAAAAGTTTACGTTGAGATTTAGTAGTAGCAATTTTAACAATTTTTCAATTTTTTAAAATATATTCATGTATTTCAGCTTTGATTCAATAAATAGCAAAAGATATAATTCTAACACCATAAAAAGGATTAAATTTTTTAACTGCTTTCATTAATCCAATATTACCTTCTTGAATTAAATCAGCTTGTGGTAAACCATAACCAGAATAATTCTTAGCAATATGTATTACAAAACGCAAATGATAGAGAATTATTTCTTTAGCAGAATCCAAGTCACCATAATAATAAAAACGATTAATTAATTGATATTCTTTTTCTAAAGATAAAATTGGTCAAGAATTTACCTTATATATATAAGAACTTAATCTACCATTAAATATTTTAAAATTAGTAATATTAACTTCCATATAAAATATTATAAAATAAAGTTATAAACACTAAATATATTATAAACTATATTGTAGTAAATAAAAATTAAATTTAAATTAAATTTTAAATATTATATGAAATATAAAAATTATGTTAAAATAATTTCAGGAAAATATAAAGGAACAAAAATAAAAATTTTAAAAGATAAAAATATCAAACCAACATTATGTACAATCAGAAAAACATTATTTGATTGATTAAATCCATTTATAAAAAAATGTATATGTTTAGATTGTTTTGCTGGAAGTGGAATATTAAGTCTAGAAGCAATATCTAGACAAGCAAAATATGCAATTTTAATAGAAAAAAAATATAAAATAAGTCAAAATATAATAAAAAACTTTAAAAAAATTAAAATTAAAAATTATTCAATTATTAATATTGATATTAATACTTGATTAAAAAAAAATAAAAAAAAATTTAATTTAATATTTATTGATTCACCATATAAAAAAAATATTAATAATATTATAAAATTAATAGAAAATAAAAATATATTAAAAAAAAAATCTTTTATATATATAGAAACATATAGAAAAAATAAATCAATTAAAATTCCAAATAATTGATCTTTATACAGAAAAAAAAAAACACAAAATATTAAATATAAATTATTTATTAAAAAAAAATAAAAAAAATTAACAAAATATTTTTAAACAATCATTTAAAAATAAAATACCTTTAGGAGTTAAACATAAAAATTTTTTATTATTTTTATAAATTAAATATTTTCTTTTTATTGCTAATTTAATTTTATTTTTAATTAACTTAAACTTTAAACCTGTATAAAAACTAAAATCTTTAATATATAAAGGAAATAATAATCTTAATCTACATATAAAATATTCAGAAATAATATCTTTTACAGATAAAATATATTTTTTTTTTATATATAAATTATTTATATAGAGATTAAAATCAAAATTTTTAGTAATTCTATAGATAGATTTAAAATTTAAAAAAGTTATTTTACTATGTGAACCACAACCTATACTTAAATAATCTCCAAAATATCAATAATTAATATTATGAAAACAAAAAAAATTTTTATTTCTTGCATAAGAAGATATTTCATATTGAAAATATCCATTTTCTTTAAGAATTTTTTTTCCTAAAAAATACATTTTATGTATTTTAGAATAATCTAAATTTTTATTTAAAATATTATAATATTTAGTATTTTTTTCAATACTTAATTCATATCATGATAAATGAGGAATATTAAAACTTATTACATTATTAATATCTTTTAAAACACTACTAATACTTTGATTAGGTAAACCATATATTAAATCTATACTAAAATTATTAAAATAACAACTAACATAATCAATTACCCTTAATATATCATTAAGAGTATAATTTCTTTTAATAATTCTTAAAATATTATTATCAAAACTTTGTACACCTAAAGATAATCTATTAATACCTAATTTATAATAATGAAATATATTATATAAATTTAAATCTAAAATATTAGCTTCTAAAGTTATTTCTAAATTTTTTTTACAAGGAAAATTTAAAATAATATTTTCTATCAAAAAATTAATATTTTTTATATCTAAAAGACTAGGAGTACCACCACCTAAATATATACTACTTATATATCTAGAATCATTTTTAAAAATAAAATCTTCCTTTAAATTTTTTAACATAGATATAATATATTTATTAATATTTAAATATTTATAATTAGTAAAACTTAAAAAAGAACAATAAGAACATTTACTAACACAAAATGGTATATGTATATATAAACTTATAGGTAACATAATTTTATTATAATTTACTATTAAAATTATATAATTAAATTTATAATTTAAACATTATAAAATAATTAATTCTAAAAACATGAAAAATATTAAAAATAACAGTATTAAATTTTCATCTTATAAAATTCCACCATATTCTATTGAAGCAGAACAATCAGTTATAGGTGGTTTAATGCTAGATAATGATAAATGAGAAAATATTTACGAAATAATTAATTACAAAGATTTCTTTCAAAAATCACATCAAATAATCTTTTTAGAAATGCAAAATTTATCAAAATCATATAAACCAATTGATTTAATTACATTATCAGAATCATTAAAAAAAAACAAATATTTAAAATTAATTGGTGGATTTAATTATTTAGCACAAATTTCACAAAATATATTAAATATAACTAATATTATAGATCATGCAAAAATTATAAAAGAAAAATCAACTATAAGAAAAATAATTAAAATAGCTAATGAAATTATTACCACAAGTTTTAATTTAAAAGGAAAAAATAGTAAAGATTTAATAGACTTAGCAGAATCTAAAATATTTAAAATATCAGAAAAAGAATTAAATAAAACATTAGGTCCACAAAATATATCAAATATAATTAAAAAAGCTAAAAAAAAAATTAAAAAACTTTATAATAACCCAAGTACAGAAATAACAGGAATAGATACAGGATATATAGATTTAAACAAAAAAACATTTGGTTTACAAAAATCAGATTTAATTATAATTGCTGCAAGACCATCAATGGGAAAAACTACTTTTGCTATGAATATTTGTGAAAATATAGCAATGTCACAAAATAAACCCGTATTAATATTTAGTTTAGAAATGCCATCAGATCAAATTATGATAAGAATCATATCTTCTTTATCTAGAGTAAATCAAAATAAAATTAAAACTGGAAAATTAAATAATGAAGATTGAGCTAGAATATCTAGCAAAATTAATATTTTAAAAAAAAAAAAAAATATCTTTATAGATGATTCATGTACTTTAACACCTACAAATGTAAGATCTAGAACAAGAAAAATATATAAAGAAAACAAAGGATTAAGTTTAGTAATGATTGATTATTTACAATTAATGAAATCATCATCATATTTAGATAATAGAGCTTTAGAAATTGCAGATATATCAAGATCATTAAAATTATTAGCAAAAGAATTAAAAATTCCAATAATAGCTTTATCTCAACTTAATAGATTATCAGAACAAAGATTAGATAAAAGACCAGTAAATTCAGATTTAAGAGAATCAGGTTCTATAGAGCAAGATGCAGACTTAATTATGTTTATATATAGAGATGAAGTATATAATGGTAATTCATCTATGAAAGGTATAGCAGAAATTATAATAGGTAAACAACGTAATGGTCCTACTGGAACTATACATTTAGTTTTCAACGGACAGATATCCAGATTTGATAATTATGCACACAACGAATATAAATAATATAAAATTTTAAATTATAAAAGTATATATATTTTTAAATATATTTATTTTATAATAAAATTACTTAATAAAACTAAATTAATATTTAAAATAAAATTATGGCAAGTAAAGGTATAAATAAAGTAATTTTAATAGGTCATTTAGGACAAAATCCTGAAACTAGATATACATCTAATGGTAATACTGTAACTAATTTAAATATAGCAACTTCAGAAATATGAAAAGATAAAAATACAGGAAAAAATCAAGAAAAAACAGAATGACATAAAATAGTTTTATTTGGTAAATTAGCAGAAATAGCAGCAGAATATTTAAAAAAAGGATCACAAATTTATATAGAAGGATCATTAAAAACTCGAAAATGACAGGATAAAAATGGAAATGATAGATATACTACAGAAATAGTAGTAGGTATAAATGGTACAATGCAAATGTTAGGAACTAAAAAATATAGTATAGAAAATAAAAATAATAAAAAAAATAAAAAATTAAATACTAAAAAAAAAGAAAATATATCAAATGATTTATCAATAGATTTTGATGATATACCATTTTAATATATAAAAACTATTTAATAATACTGTTTAAATTTAAAAATATGACTGCAATATTTGGAAAATTATTTAAAAAATTAATTAAAAAAAATAATATTAAACAAGGTTCAATAATAAAAGGTAAAATAATAGATATAGATAATAAAAATGTAATAATAGATTCAGGATTAAAATCAGAATCATATGTTCCTATAGAACAATTTAAAAATTCTAAAGGTAAAATTAATATAAAAATTAACGATAATATTGAAGTATTAGTAGATAATATTTCTGGAGGTCATGGAGAAACTATTTTATCTAGAGAAAAAGCTCAAAAATATAAATCATGACTAAATATAGAAAAATCATATAAAAAATCAACAATAATAAAAGGTAAAATAAGTGGTAAAGTTAAAGGAGGTTTAACTGTAGATATAAAAGGTATAAAAGCATTTTTACCAGGATCATTAGTAGATACAAAACCAATAAAAGATTTTTCAGAATTAGAAAATAAAAAATTAGAATTTAAAATAATAAAACTAGATAAAAATAATAATAATATAGTTATTTCTAGAAAAGCTGTTATTTTAAGTGAAAATAATTTTGAAAGAGAAAAATTAATTAAAAGTATTTATGAAGGTTTAGTATTAAAAGGAATAGTTAAAAATATAACAGATTATGGAGCATTTATAGATTTAGGAGGATTAGATGGATTATTACATATAACAGATATAGCTTGAAAAAGAGTTAAACATCCTAACGAAATATTAAAAATAGGAGAAAAAATAAATGTTCAAATAATTAAATTTGATAAAGAAAAAATAAGAGTATCATTAGGATTAAAACAACTTACTGAAGATCCATGAAAAAATATCAATAAAAAATATCCTGTAAAAAGTAAAATAAAAGGTAAAATTACTAATTTAACTGATTATGGATGTTTTATTGAAATTGAAGAAGGTATAGAAGGTTTAGCACATATATCTGAAATAGATTGAAAAAATAAAAATATTAATCCATTTAAATTATTTAATATAGGTGAATCCATAAAAGCTATAATATTAAATATAGATAAAAAAAAACGTAGAATATCTTTAGGAATAAAACAATGTAAACCAAATCCATGAATAAATTTTAATAATTCATATAAAAAAGGTGATATTATTAATGGAACTATAAAATCTATTACTGATTTTGGTATTTTTTTAAAATTAAATAAACAAATAAATGGTTTAATACATACATCTGATATATCTTGGAATCAAGATAATAACATAAAAAAAATATATAAAAAAGGTGATAAAATTAAAGTTTGTATATTACAAATAGATATTGAAAAAGAAAGAATATCTCTTGGTATTAAACAATTAACTGAAGATCCAATAAATAAATATATTAAAATTCAAAAAAATAACACTATTATAAATACTAAAATAATAAATATAGAAAAAAATATTATAAAAGTTTTAGTAGAAGAAGGAATAGAAGGATACATAAAATATACTTCCGATAAAATTAAAAAAAATATTAAAATAAATAATTTTATAACTACAAAAATAAATAATATAGATTTTAAAAATCGTATACTTTATTTAAATATATATCAAAAAAAAATAAAAGATAAATATAATAAAAAAAATAAAAAAAATAATAATTGTTTTAATACAATGTTAGAAGCATTTAAAACTGCTAAATTAAAATAATATGAAAATTAACTTAACTTTTATAATTAAAAATATAAATCTTAAAAATAATATATCTAAAAAAAAATAACTATTATTTTAAAAAAATTTATTAGTTTTATTAAAACAAAAATTAATAAAAAAAAAATAAAAATAAATAATTTTGGATATTTTAATATATATAAAAAAAATATTAGAACAAACAATAAATTTAAAAAAAATAAAAAAAAAAAAATAATTGTACCTTACTTTAAATGTAGTAAAAAAATAATTTATATTTTAAATAAAAAAAATTAAATATAATCTTTGTATAAAAAATTTTCAAAATCATAAAAATACAAAAATTTTCTAAAATTATAAGAAAAGTATATTAATTTTCTTCTAAAGGAAGAAGCATTTTTAACACCTTTAAATATATGTACAACATGTTTAATAATATTAACAGGATTAGTATTATATAAATTTATTTCTTTTAAAATATAAAAAAATAATTTTAAAAAAATTAATCTTAATTTCAAATTAATTTTATTTTTATTAAAAAATATTTTATTTACATCATTTAATATTTTTTTTTTTTTTTTAAAATAATCATTTATATGAAATAAAATTAATGGATTAAAATAAATACTTCTACCTAACATAACACCATC
Source organism: Candidatus Stammera capleta (assembly GCA_036689555.1). GTDB lineage: Bacteria > Pseudomonadota > Gammaproteobacteria > Enterobacterales > Enterobacteriaceae > Stammera > Stammera capleta_U. The sequence goes on along the minus strand of CP144856.1, from coordinate 100,269 downwards.
AACATAATTTAAATGATAATCAACATCAAATAAATTATTTACATTACCATTTAATACTATATTTAAATGAGGTAAATCTTTTTTTAATTTATAAATATAATTATAATTTAAATTAGGTAGATTTAAATTTAATTTAGTTGAAAAATTATCCTTTAATACACTTCTAGCATGTATAATGAAATGACTACATTTAGTAAATAAAAAAATATTACCTATAAAATCTAATAAATCATTATAACAATAATTAAAATTAATTCTATGTTTTATAGATATTTGAATATTATCTGCTCCTAAAATTAAAGAATTAATACAATTTATAACACGATTAATATTAGACATCAAATAAAAACCTACATTACCAAAATAAGAACTTTTAGAAGGACAACCTAAATTAAAATTAATTCCAGAGTAATTTAATTTTTTTACTATTCTAGCAGATTTATATAAATGATTACAATTATTACCTATAAATTGAATAAATACAGGAACATTAGTAATATTATTAAAAAATTCTTTTTTTTTATAATTTTTAAGAAAATAAGAAGTATATACCATACCTGTATACAAATTTATATGATTAGTAAAAAGACTATAAAAATATCTACAATGTCTATCTGTATAATTATATAAAGGAGCTACTGAAATTTTTTTAAACATAATTAGTCATTAAATTTAATAAATTTTATACCATTCATATATTTTAATAAAACTTTAGGAATTTTAATAATTCCTGTATCTATTTGATAATTTTCTAATATAGCTACTAAAGTTCTTCCAATAGCTAATCCAGAACCATTAATAATATGAACAAAAAATTTTTTATTCAATTCTTTATTTTTATAACGAGAATTTATTCTTCTTGATTGAAAATCACTTGTATTAGAACAAGAAGAAACTTCAATATAAGATTTATCTATAGGTGATCAAACTTCTAAATCATATGTTTTACAAGAACTAAAACTCATCAATTTATTACATAATAAAATTTTACGATAAGGTAAATTTAACATTTTAAGAATTTTTTCCGCATCGTTAGTTAATTTTTCTAATGCTAACATAGATAATTCAGGTTTTACTACTTGAACTAATTCAACTTTATCAAATTGTTTTAATCTAATTAAACCTCTATTATTTTTACCATAAGATTTTGATTCATATCTAAAACAAGGAGTATTTGCAACTAATTTAATAGGTAAACTACTTTCTTCTAAAACTTTATTTCTAAACAAATTTACTAAAGAGACTTCAGAAGTAGGAATTAATGCTAAATTACATTTTATACTTTTTTTTGAATTAATATAAAATAAATCATTATAAAATTTGGGTAATTGACCTGTACCATATAAAGAATTTCTATTAACTATGTAAGGAACATAAATTTCAGAATAAAAATTTTTTTTAATATGTGTATCTAACATAAATTGAGATAAAGCTCTATATAAAAGAGCAATACTATTTTTCATAATAACAAAACCAGAACTACTAATATTAATAGCATCATTAAAATTTAAATTATCTGTTAATTTACCAAATTCAATATGATCCATAATTTTAAAAGAATGTTTTTTTATTAAACCTCAATTATAAATAACATTATTATATTTATCTTTATTACCTATAGGAACATCTTTATGAGGAATATTAGGAATACTAAACATAATTTTTTGTAAAGAAAATAAAATTTTCTCTAAAATTTTTTTTCTAAATAAAATATTAATTTTAAAAAATTTAATATTTTTTTTCAAAAAAAATAAATTCTTTTTTTTATAAAGAAAATTTTTTTTAGTAAGTAAATTACGTTTTGATTGTAATAATTCAATTTCAAATTTTAAACATTTACTTTTATTAAATAAATAAGTTAATTTTTTAAAATTTGATAAAGAAATATAATTATCAAATTGTTTAGATAATATATGATAATTATCTAATAAAAATTTAATATCTAACATAAATTATCATTATAAACCTATAATATATTAATTATATATAAATAATATATAATACAATTTTAAAAACTAGTATAATAATTATACTATATTTAATTAAAATACTATTAATAATATTTAATAAATATGAAAAAAATAAAAAAAATTATTATTATAGGATCAGGACCTGCAGGATATACATCATCAATATATGCAGGTAGATATAATTTAAAACCCATATTAATTACTGGATATAATGAAGGAGGTCAAATAACTAAATCAAATAAAATAGAAAATTGACCAGGAGAATTTAATTCTATTAAAGGTAGTAAATTAATGCAAAATATGAAAAAACAAGCAATAAAATTTAATACAAAAATAATAAATGATAAAATAATAAATTTAAAATATAATAATAAAATAATTATTTTACAAGGAGAAAAAAAAAAATATTTTTGTATAACATTAATAATTGCTACAGGATGTAAACCTAAAAAACTTAATTTACCTAAAGAAAAAATATTATATGGCAAAGGAATTTCCACATGTTCTGTATGTGATGGTTTTTTATATAAAAACCAAAATATAGCAGTAATAGGAGGAAGTAATAGTGCAGCAGAAGAATTATTAAATTTATCTAAAGTAGCGAAAAAAATTTTTCTTATACATAGAAGAAAATTAACATCAGAAAAATATTTAATTAATAAAATAAAAAAAAAAATAAAAAAAAAAAAAATTATTTTTTATAAAAAATATAAAATAATTAAAATACATACAAAAAATAATTATCTAAATAAAATTACTATAGAACATATTAAAAAAAAAAATAAAAAAGAAATTAAAATAAAAGGATTATTTATTGCAATAGGTTATATACCTAATACAAAAATATTCAAAAAAAAAATTAAATTAAATAAAGAAGGATACATAATAACAAACTATAAAAATTCTAAATATACATCTATGACTAACATAAAAGGTATATTTGCTGCAGGAGATGTAATAAATAATAAATTTAAACAAGCTATAATTTCATCAGCATCAGGATGTATAGCAGCTATGGAAGCTAAAAAATATCTAGAAACAATAAATAAAAAATATGATTAAAGAAAAAAATATTGAAGTTCACGGGACAGTAATAGAAACATTACCTAATACTATGTTTAAAATTAAATTAGATAATGGACATTTAATAATAGGACATATATCAGGTAAAATGAGAAAAAATTATATTAGAATATTAACAGGAGATAAAGTTATAGTAGAAATAACTCCATATGATATAAATAAAGGGAGAATAATTTTTCGTAGTAGCAAATAAAATTTAATAAAGGTAAAATAAATTGTATTTTTTAAAAAATCATAAAACTAGAGAATTAGCTTTACAAATTATGTATTCTTGTTACATATCAAAAATTAAAAAAATAGAAAAAAAAATTAAAGAATTTAAACTAATAAATTCAAATATATTTAAAAATATTAATTTACCTTATTTATATAAAATATTATATGGTATTAAAAAAAATAAAAAATATATTAAAAAAATAATTTCTTTAAGTTTATCATTTAAAAAAACATATATAGCAAAAATAGAATTTTTTATTTTAAATATTGCTATATATGAATTAAAAATAAGTAAAAAAATACCTTATAAAATAATAATTAATGAAAGTATAGAATTAGCAAAAAAATTTGGATGTAATAATAGTTATAAATTAATTAATAATATTTTAGATAAAATTAATAATATTTAAAATATTTACTTATAAAAATTATTTATAATAAATACTCAAAAATATGAAAAAAAATTACAATTATAAAAATATGAGTTTATATGACAAACTTTTAGAAAACAGAATAATTTTTTTAAATGGATATATAAATGATGAATTATCTAATAGTATTATAGCTCAATTACTTTATTTAGAATATAAACATTATAATAAAGATATATATATATATATAAATTCTCCTGGAGGAATAATAACTTCAGGAATGTCTATATATGACACAATGAAATTTATAAAACCTGATATAAATACTATATGTATAGGACAAGCATGTTCAATGGCAGCAATAATATTATCTTCAGGAAAAAAAAAAAAAAGATTTAGTTTACCAAATTCAAGAATAATGATACATCAACCTTTAGGTAACTTAAAAGGACAAGCAACAGATATAGAAATACATACAAAAGAAATATTAAAAATAAAAAAAAAAATTATTAATCTATTATCTAATAATACTGGACAAACTTTAGAAAAAATTCAAAAAGATACAGAAAGAGATAAATTTTTATCTCCAAAAAAAGCTTTAAATTACGGAATAATAGATAAAATAATTAAAAAAAGAAAATAATTAAATTAAAATATGAAAACTAATAATTCTGAAATATATTGTTCTTTTTGTAGAAAATCTAAATATCAAGTTAAAAAAATAATTATTAGTAATAAATTATCTATATGTAATGAATGTATTTATAATTTATATAAAATAATTAAAAATGATAATATAAATAAAAATATTTTTAAAACTAATAAATATAGTCCTAAAATAATAAAAAAAAAATTAGATAAATATATTATCGGTCAAAACAGTACTAAAAAAATATTATCTACATGTATATACAATCATTATAAAATAATTAATAAAATAATTAATTATAATAAAAAATTTTTTTTTTATAAATCCAATATATTAATGATAGGTCCTACAGGTAGTGGAAAAACACTCTTAGCTAAAACTATAGCAAAGATAATTAATGTACCAATAGTAATTACAGATGCTACATCTTTAACAGAAGCAGGATATGTAGGAGAAGATGTAGAAAATATATTATACAGATTACTACAAAAATGTAATTTTAACGTATCTATAGCACAATATGGAATTATTTTTATAGATGAAATAGATAAAATAGCCAAAAAATCAACTAATATATCTATTACCAGAGATGTTTCAGGTGAAGGAGTACAACAATCTTTGTTAAAAATTATCGAAGGAACAATAGCTTCAGTACCTAAAACTGGAGGTAGAAAACATCCACAACAAGAAAATATACAAATAGATACTACAAATATTTTATTTATATGCAGCGGTACATTCCATGGAATTAATAAAATAATAAAAAAAAATAATTTTTATAAAATAGGATTTAATAGTAAATTTAAAAAAAAAAAAAAGTATAAAATAGAAACAAAAGATCTAATAAAATTTGGTTTAATACCAGAATTTATAGGAAGATTTTCTATCATTACAAATTTAAATAAATTAAATAAAAAAGATCTTAAAAATATTTTAATAAAACCTAAAAATTCAATTATAAAATATTATCAAAATTTATTTAAATTATATAATACAAATTTAATATTTACAAAAAAATCTTTAAATAAAATAGTTAAAAAAGCTATAAAAAAAAAAATAGGAGCCAGGGGATTAAAAAATATAATAGAAGATATATTAATAGATTTAATGTATAATATACCTTCAATAGAAGGTATAAAAAAAATAATAATAGATAAAAATATTATTGATAAAAAAATAAAACCTAGTATTATAAAAATATAATTTTAACAAAAAGGTGAAATATATGCATTTAAAAAGATCTCATAAAAATATTGAGATCCTAGTTTTACCACTACGTGATGTAGTTGTATATCCTAATATGATTGTTCCTTTATTTATAGGACGAAAAAAATCTATATTTTGTTTAGAACTATCAATGAAACAAAATAAAAAAATTCTTTTAGTAGCTCAAAAAAAAGCATCCAATGACGAACCAAATATTAACGATTTATTTAAAGTAGGAACAATATCTAATATATTACAAGTACTAAAATTACCTGATGGAACAATTAAAATTTTAGTAGAAGGATTAGAAAGAGCTAAAATAATAGAAATACAAGATAAAGGTAAATATTTTATTGCATTAATAAAAAAAATAAATAAATTTAAAATTAATAAAAAAGAACAAGAAATAATTACTAAAACTTTAATAAATCAATTTGAATTATATATAAAATTAAATAAAAAAATTCCTATAGAAGTACTAAATTCTTTAAATAATATAAATAATCCTATAAAATTAGCTGATACTATAGCAACTCATATTCCATTAAAATTAAATAATAAACAAAAAATACTAGAATTAATTAATATTAATGAAAGATTAGAATATTTAATAGCTATGATAGAATCAGAAATTAATATTCTAAAAATAGAAAAAAAAATTAGAAATAGAATTAAAAAACAAATGGATAAAAGCCAAAAAGAATATTATTTAAACGAACAAATAAAAGCAATACAAAAAGAATTAGGAGAAATTAATTCATATAATGAATATGAATTAATATATACAAAATTTAAAAAAACTAAAATACCTAAAGAAATAAAAAAAAAAACAAAAATAGAATTACAAAAATTAAAATTAATGTCTCCTTTATCAGCAGAATCTAATATTATTAGAAATTACATAGATTGAATTTTACAAATACCATGATATAAAAAAACTAAAATAAAAAAAAATTTAATTAAAGCTAAAAAAATTTTAGATAAAGATCATTACGGATTAAATCATGTTAAAGAAAGAATATTAGAATACTTAGCTGTACAAAATAGATCTAACAAAGTAAAAGGTCCAATATTATGTTTTATAGGACCACCAGGTGTAGGAAAAACTTCATTAGGTAAATCAATAGCTAAAGCTACAGGTAGAAAATATATTAAAATATCTCTTGGAGGTATAAGAGACGAAGCTGAAATTAGAGGACATAGAAAAACATATATAGGTTCTATGCCAGGTAAAATAATTCAAAAAATTACTAAATCAAAGGTTATAAATCCATTATTTTTATTAGATGAAATTGATAAAATATCCTCTGATATAAAAGGTGATCCTTCATCAGCATTATTAGAAGTTTTAGATCCAGAACAAAATAAAATATTTAATGATCACTATATAGAAGTAGATTATGATTTATCCAATATAATGTTTATAGCTACAGCTAATTCAATAAATAATATTTCTCTTCCCTTATTAGATCGTATGGAAATAATTAAATTAGTAGGATATACAGAAAATGAAAAAATTAACATAACTAAAAAATATTTGATTCCAAAACAAATAAAAAATAATTTTCTAAAAACTAATGAGATATCAATAAATAATAAAGTTATTATAAATATAATTAGAAATTATACTAGAGAACCAGGTGTAAGAAATTTAGAAAGAGAAATATCTAAAATATGTAGAAAATCTGTAAAAAAATTAACAATAAATAAAAGATGTAAATCAATTAAAATAAATCACAAAAATTTAAAAAAATATTTAGGTATCAAAAAATATAATTATGAAAAAATTAAAAAAGAAAATCCTATAGGACAAGTTACAGGATTAGCTTGAACTGAAACAGGAGGAGAAATTATAACTATAGAGTCTATATGTATACCTGGAAAAGGTAAATTAACATATACAGGATCTCTAGGCGAAGTTATGCAAGAATCTATCAAAATAGCACTAACTGTAGTTAGAACATTAACAAAAAAATTAAATATAAATAATAAATTCCATAATATAAATGATATACATATACATGTTCCAGAAGGAGCTACTCCTAAAGATGGACCAAGTGCTGGAATTACAATATGTACTTCATTAATATCAAGTTTAACTAAAAATAAAGTAAAATCTAATATAGCTATGACAGGAGAAATAACTTTATATGGTAAAATAATACCTATAGGAGGATTAAAAGAAAAACTCTTAGCTGCATTAAGAGGAGGAATTAAAAAAGTAATTATTCCTATAGGAAATAAAAATGATTTAGAAGAAATACCTAATAATATAATTAAAAATATTAAAATATATACTCTTAAAAATATTAAAGAAGTCTTAAAAATATCTTTTAAAAATAAAATATTTTAAATATTTTTTTATATAAAATATTAAAAACAAAAAATAATATTACAATACGCCCTACAGGATTTGAACCTGTGACCTACAGCTTAGAAGGCTGTTGCTCTATCCAACTGAGCTAAGAGCGTAATAAAATTATATTATCATTAATATATTTCTAAAGTCAATTATAAATAATGAATCATAAAATATTATTTGGACATAAATATTTAAAAAAAACAAAAAAAGATATTAAAAAAAAAATATTTAAATTAAAATCTTTGTATAAAAGATCACCTAAAATTATAATATTTAATATTGGTGATAACAAAATATCTAATATATATATAAAAAAAAAATGTATTAATTTTAATAATGTAGGTATAAAATATAAAATATATAAATTTAAAAAAAATATAATAGAAAAAAAAATAATTAAAAAAATTAAAAAAATAAATAAAAATAATAAAGTAGATTGTTTATTAATTCAATTACCAATACCAAAATATTTAAATACAAATAAAATAATTAACACAATAAACCCCAAAAAAGATGTAGATGGCTTAAATGCTATTAATATAGGTAAATTATCTCAAGGAAATCCTGCAATACATCCTTGTACAGCACTAGGAGTAATAAAACTTTTAAAATATTATAAAATAAATTTAATAGGTTTAAATGCTTTAATAATAGGAACATCTAATTTAGTAGGTAAACCTATAAGTATGGAATTAATTAATAAAGGATGTACAGTAACATTAGTAAATAGTAAAACAAAAAATATTAAAAAACATATAAAAAATTCTGATCTATTAATTAGTGCTGTAGGTAAATATAATATATTTCCTATTAATTGAATAAAAAAAAATTCTATAATAATAGATATAGGTATAAATAAAATTCAAAAAAAAATTATAGGGGATATAAATTTTAATTTAGCTATTAAAAAGGTAAAATATATCAGTCCTACTCCAGGAGGTGTAGGTTTAATGACTATATCTATACTATTAAAAAATATAATTAAAATATATAAAAAAAATAATAAAAATTAATTTAAATATCATTCTGATGTAAAATCATTCTTATCTTTTAAAGAAACATTCAACTTATATAATTCATGACGTAATTTATCTGCTATTTTCCATTTTTTATTTTTACGAGCTAAATTACGAATTTTAATTAATCTATTTATTTTTTTAATAATTTTATAATTTAACTTTATATTTTTTCTATTTCTTAAATATAAATTAACATCATCATGTAATATTCCGATAATATTTGCAAAAAAACGCATTTTAAATGCTAATTTACTAGCTAATAAATTATTTCCAATATTTTTAAACTTATTTATTTCATGCATTATACTAAAAATTAATGTATATATTTTAGGTATATTAATATCATCATTCATAAAATTATAAAATAAATCATCAAAATATTTAAAACTTAAAATATCATTTTTATTTAAAGAAATATTTAAATTTAAACCATCTAAACATAAATATAATTTATTAATACATAATTTATATTTTTCTAAATCTAGAATATTAAAAAATAAATTTTTTCTATAATGACTAGACATAAAAAAAAATCTTATTACATCTGAATGATATATTTTTAATAAATCAGTTAACAAATAAAAATTATCTTTAGATTTAGAAATTTTATTACCTTTATAATTCAATACCATACCAGTATGAATTCAATAATTAGATAAATATTTTTTACCATATAAACATTTAGATTGAATAAAATCATTTTCATGATGTGGAAATATTAAATCACAACCTCCACCATGTATATCAATATTATTATTTAAATATTTGTTACTAATTACAGAACAACCTATATGTCAACCAGGTATACCTTTACCTCAAGGAGATTCTCAACCATATATATTATTATTTTTATTTATTTTTCATAATACAAAATCTTTTCTAAAATTGTTTCTTTTCGCATTTAAAAAAAAAATACCATAATTAATACAATTTTTTACTTTAAAATATACATCACCATTAACAGAAATATAAGCAAAATTACAACTAATCAATTTTTTTATTTTATTAATTATTAAATTTATATTATCAGTTAATTTAGGTTCAAAATTAGGATTTTTAAAATTTAAATTATTAAAATTTTTTCACATATTTAAAATCATATTTGAAGTTATATTTTTAATAGAAATATTTTTTTCAAAAGATTTTTTAATTAACTTACTATCTATATCTGTAATATTACGTATATAATTACATTTATAACCTATATGAATTAAATATTTTAATAAAATATCAAAAAAACAAAATGTACGTCCATGACCAATATGACAATAATTTGATACAGTAACACCACAAACATACATATTAACTAATTTATTATTTATAGATTTAAATAATTCTTTTTTACCACTAAAAGTATTAAAAATTTTTAACATAAAAATATATTTTTAAATAATAATAAATATAATAAAATATAAATATGAAAATAAATAATTTTTTTTACAAATATATAATTAAAAAAATACCTGTTAATTTATATAATTTTATAATTAACAAAATATTAAAATTTTTAAATAAACAAAAAAAAATTATACTTTTAAAAACCAAAAAGATTTTTAATAATATATTATTAATATTAATAATAATACAATTAAGTATATCTTTATTAATTAAAATTATAGAAAATATAATTAAATTAATTTTAATTAAAATAAATATATATAACAATATAATGTATATATATATAAATATATTACTTAATATAATATTATTATTAATAATTATAATATATTTATATTATAAAAAAAAAAATTTTTTTAAAAAAAATTTTAAAAAAAAAAATAATACTAAAAAAACATCAATAATAACATTTGTATTATTAATAATAAATTACAAAAAAATTTTAAATTTTCTTAAAAAAAAAAATAAATAATAACTAATTTATAAGCCGGATTCTGTTTAAACAATCATTTATCTAGATTATTAATTACTTAATAACTCAATCGGTTTACCATAATATAAAATATACGTACGGATAAATACGTTTTTAAAATAATATTTTAATATTTAATTTAACCTTTCTCCAGATGGAGTTTACACATATTTAATATTACTACTAAATATAGTATGCTTTTACCATACTTTTTCACCCTTACTTTATTAAAAAAAAAACAAAGCGGTTATTTTCTGTTGCACTTTTCATAAAAATTTTCCAGGTATTACCTGGCATCCTATCCTAGGAGTCCGGACTTTCCTCTATAAATAATTATAGCGATTGAAAATTTAAAATTAATATTTATTTTTTTTAAAAGGATTATAAATTTCTTTAAATTTTAAAAAAATTTTACATCCTTTAATTTTTAATTTTTTTATATAAAAATTCATTAAATATTTTTTATAAGTAACACTTAAAAAATTTATTTTATTACCATGAATAATAATTGTTAAAGGAAAATAACCACCTATATGGGCATATTTTAATTTTACTATTTTTTTTATATTATTTTCATCATAAAATTTATCTATTGATTTCTTTAAAATTTTTGTTAACTTATAACTATTAATTTTTTTTAAAAAAACATTTTTATAATTTATAACCAATTTATCTAAAAAATTTAATAAATAATTTTTATTTAAATTAATAGCTGATATAAAATAAATATCTAAATATTTAACAAAATCATACTTAGATAAAATTATATTTTTATAATTATTAATTTGAAATTTAGTAAAAAATTCACATTTATTAAATATTAGTACTACCATTTTACCACATTTTAAAAAAAAATTTAATAATACTAAATCATATTTAGTAATACCAACATAAATATCAATTAAATAAAAAATAATTTTAAAATCAAAAATTTTATTCAAAAAAATTTTTTTATTTTTAATAAAAAATTTTTCAGTAAATTTATCTAAACCAGGAGAATCACTAATAATATAATTCATATTTTTAATATTTATAAAACATGTAATAAAATCTTTAGTTGTTCCAGAAATATTAGATACTACAGATCTTTTACAATTTACTATAAAATTCATTAAAGTTGATTTTCCTACATTAGGTTTACCTAAAATTACTATTTTAATAAAATCATAAAAATATTTTTTATAATATAAAATATTTAAATAACTATTATATTTATCTAAATTAATACAAAAAAAAATTATTTTTTTAAAAAAAAACATATTTTCCTTAACAAAAATTTTTTTTTTAAAAAATATATCATTCAAAAAAAATAAAATACTTTTATTATTATAAATAGATATAGGATATATTAAATTAATACCTAAAGAATAATAACTATATAAATTTAAATAATAATCTTTACATAAATCTATCTTATTAATTAATAAAACAATTTTTTTCTTTTTTTTAAAAAAAAAATTAGACCAAAAAACATCATTTTGATTTATACCAATAGTATAATCAACTAATAAACATATTAAATCAATATTTTTAATAATATTTAAAAATTTTTTATAAATAGAATAACATTTAATTTCAGAATTATTTTTAACATCATTTTTATTTTTTTTTAAAAAATTAATATTAAAACTATCTATACAAATAAAATATTTATTTTTAAAAGAAGATAAAGCATAATTAAAATCATAAGTAAAATTATTTATTTTATTATCTATAGCTAAATTAGTACCAGTCAATTTATTAAATAAACTTGTTTTACCTACATTAGTATTACCTATTAATAAAATAGTAAACATATTAAATAAATTTAAAAATTAAAATTAATTATTAATTAATAATTTCAAAATTAATCAATTTTATTATTAACATCACTTAAAAAAAAAATTATTACATTAATAATATCTTTATAAAGAACTTTTTTTTGAATATTCAAAACAACATTTTTAATAGTTATATAATTACTATATAATTCATTTTTATCAATTATAATAATTAAACGTGGTTTAAATTTTAAAACTTTTAAAATTTTTTTACTTAAATTATTATATTTTACATGATCATTATATATTTTAATAGAATAAGAAAAATAATTTAGTATTTTTTCTACAATTTTAATACCTAATAGTCTACTTTTATTATTTAAAGAAGATAATATATATATATCAATATTACTGCCAATATTTAAATATTTCTTATAATTAAATTCCTTTAATAATAATACTAATCTATCTAAACCTACAGCACCACCAACTGCAGGAATAGAAAAATTAGATAAACATTTTGATAAATTATCATATCTACCTCCGGAACAAATAGATTTTTTTACACCTCAAAAATTACTAGTTCACTCAAAAACAAAATCGTTATAATAATCTAAACCACGAACTAAATTATAATTTATTTTATAATTAATACCTAAAATATTAAAATATTTACATAATTTATTAAATTTCAATAAAGAATTATGATTAATAAAATCAATTATTTTAGGAAAAAATTTACAAATTTTTTTAATTTTTTTATTTTTACTATCTAATAATCTAAAAAAATTAATTTTATTAAAATCTTTAAAATTTCAAATATATTCTTTATTTTTTATTTTTTCTTTAATATAAGTAATATATTTATTTCTATCTTCTAAAGAACCAATAGAATTAATTTCTAATTTTAATAAATTTATTATTCCTAATTTTTTAAATAATCTTTTAATAACTAATATTAATTCTAAATCAAGATTTAAACTAGAAGAACCAAATAATTCAATACCTATTTGATTAAACTGACGATATCTACCTCTTTGAGTATTTTCATACCTAAACATAGGACCTAAATATCATAATTTATTTAAAATATTATTTAAAAACAAATTATTTTGTATATAAGCTCTTATACATCCTATAGTACCTTCAGGTCTTAAACTTATATTAACTCCATTACGATCTATAAAAGAATACATTTCTTTATTTAGAATATTATTATTTACTTCCATACCTTTAAAAAACAAAGAACTTTTTTCTAAAATAGGGAATCTAATTTCATTAAAAGAATAATTTTTCATTAAAGACTTTAAAATCATTTCTACATTTTGATATATATATATATCATTTGGTACACAATCATTCATACCTTTAATAGATTGTATTTTTAATTTACTCATAAATAATATTATAAAAAATAAATTAATTATTAAATCAAAATAATTTTAAACAAAAATTTAAAAAAAATAAAACAAATAAAAACAAAATTAATTTAATTAAAAAAAAAAAATTTAAAAAAAAATATTTACTTTCATTTATTTTTTTTTTTCTTTCTATAATTTTATTTGATAAATTAAATTTCTTTTTATATTCTTTTATAAAAAAAACAATTTTTTTTTTAGATAAATTTACTAAACGAGCATATGAATATATATAACCACAATAAAATACTAAAGGAATATTATCTGGAAATATATCATTTTCTATATTACGAATTAATTCTAATTTTAAACATAATTTACTTGCAATATCTTTTTGAGTAAAATTTAATTCTTTCCTATACTTAATTAAAATTTTACCTAAAGAACCTAATTTATTTTCATTCATAAATTTTAAAACTATTATTTAAATTAATATATAAATACTATTACTTATATAATTGACCACAAGAAGCATGAATATCTAATCCTCTAGATTTTCTTATAAAAGAAAAAATTTTATTTTTTTTTAAAAAATTACAAAAATTTAGTATTCTTTTATAATTACTTGTACTATATAAATTAGTACATATAAAATTATATGGAATAAGATTTATTTTAACAGGAAAATTTTTAAATAAATTAATAAGCTGATTAGCATATTCATAACTATCATTAATTTTATTTAACATAATATATTCAATATTTAATTTACCTTTATTAGATTTAGAATATTTTATATAATTATACATTGCTTTAAGTATATCATGTAAATTATACTTATTATTAATAGGCATAATTTTACTTCTTAATATATTATTAGGAGCATGAAGTGACAAAGTTATTCTTATATCAATACAATTAATTAATTTATATATAGCAGGAACAATACCAGAAGTAGATAAAACAATTTTTCTTTTAGAAAAAGATAGTCCATAATCATCTAACATAATTTTAATAGAATTAATAACATTATCAAAATTTAATAAAGGTTCACCCATACCCATAAAAACTATATTAGTAATATATTTACCTTTTACAAAAATGTTCTTATTTTTTAAAAAAAATATTGCAAATAAAATTTGTCCTATTATTTCAGCAACTTCTAAATTTCTTTTAAAACCCATTTTACCTGTAGCACAAAAACTACATTTTAAAGAACATCCAACTTGACTAGAAATACATAATGTTCTTCTATTTTTTTCTGGTATATATACAGTTTCAATTAAATCATTATTAACATTTAAAGTTCATTTTATTACTCCATCAATAGAATATTTAATATTATTCATTTTAGGTAATCTAATTTCAGTTAAATAAAATAATTTATATTTTAATTTTTTACTGATATTTTTCATTAAAAAAAAATCTAAACAAAATTTTTTATAAATTCAAAAAATAATTTGATTAGCAATAAATTTTTTTTCTCCTAAATTTAAAAAAAAATTTTGCATAGAATATCTATCAAAATTTAACAAATTAATTTTTTTCATATTATAATTTGACATAATACTACATATTAGTATAAATTAATAAATTAATTATGAAATATAAAAATATTTTAGCTATAGAAATATCTACTGAACTAGATTCAGTAGCTATACAATACAAAAAAAATATATTTACAAAATATAAATTTAACAAAAATAAAAATCATAAATATATATTAATATTAATTAAAAATATAATCAAAGAAAATAATATTAATATTAATAAAATTAATTACTTTATTATTAATAAAGGACCAGGAAGTATAATTAGTAAAAATATATCTTTAAATATAGCACAAACATTCTGTTTAAAATATACAAAAATTAAAATAATAAAAATCAATACATTTAATATAATTAAAGAAAATATTAATCATTTAAAATATAAATATAAAGAATATTACTTAATTATTTATAATTCAATTACAGAAATATACATATGATATATAAAAAAAAATAAATTAATATATAAAAATAAAATATCTATCAATCAAATTAATAAAATAAAAATAGAAAAAATTATTTTAACTAACCAATATCAATCAAAAAAAAAAATTAAAAAATTAATAAAAAATAAAAAAAAAATCAAAATAATTTATCCTAAAGCTAAATATATGTTAGCTTATATTAATAGAAAATTAAACTTTAATATTAAAAAAATTTTTTAAGTAAGAAACTTTATCAAGTTTTTCTCAAGAAAATTCTTTTCTACCAAAATGTCCATAAGAAGCAGTTTTATAATATATAGGATTTAATAAATTTAAATTTTCTATAATTTTACCTGGTCTTAAATCAAAAAAAATATTTACTGCTTTTAATAAATCTTTTAATAAAACTTTTTCAGTACCAAAAGTATTAATCATTACAGAAATAGGTGAAGAAATACCAATAGCATATGATATTTGTATTTCACATTTATCTGCTAAATTTGCTGCAACAATATTTTTAGCTATATATCTAGCCATATAAGCTCCAGATCTATCTACTTTAGAAGGATCTTTACCAGAAAAAGCACCACCACCATGTCTAGAAACACCACCATAAGTATCAACTATTATTTTTCTACCTGTTAAACCACAATCTCCCATTGGACCACCAATAACAAATCTACCTGTGGGATTTATAAAATATTTTGTATTTTTATTTAACCATTTTTTAGGTAAAACACGAAAAATAATTTCATCCATAACAGCTTCTTTCAATTTATCATAAGAAATATAATCTAAATGCTGTGTAGAAAATACTACTGTATCTATTCCTATAATAGTATTTTTATTATATATAAAGGTAATTTGACTTTTAGCATCTGGACATAATCAAGGTAAAATATTATTTTTTCTTAATTCAGACTGTTTTTTAACTAAATTATGAGCATATAAAATAGGAGCTGGCATATATACACTAGTTTCATTAGTAGCATAACCAAACATTATACCTTGATCACCAGCACCTTGATTAGATATTTTATCTTTTTTAATACCCATATATATATCTGATGATTGTTTACTAATAATATTTAGTATTACACAAGAATTAAAATTAAAAAAATCACTAGAATTAATATAACCAATATCTTTAATAGTATTTTTAACAATATTTTCTAAATTAATAGAAACAAAAGTATTTATTTCACCACCAACTACAACAATATTATTTTTAATATATGTTTCGCATGCTACTTTAGCATATTTATCTTTTAAAATAATATAATCTAAAACAGCATCGGATATTTGATCCGCAATTTTATCTGGATGACCTTCTGAAACAGATTCAGAAGTAAAATAATGTAAATTCATTATATTTTAAATCTCCTAATAGATTAAATAAATAACTTTATTATAAAATAATCTAAAATAAATAATATATTACTTAAATAAGTATACATTAACAAATAATAATTGTGAAAAATAATTTTATATATTTAAACATTAATAATGAACATTAATAAAAAAAAACAAAAAAATAAAATTTGTAAAGAAAAATATTTTTATATAAATAAAAAAGGTAATATAAATATATGTATAAATTATAAAAAAAAAATATACGTAGAATTAAAAAAAATTATTAATAAAAAAAAATTACCTATTAAAATTTGTTTTCCTCAAATTATTTGAGATAGAATAAAATTAATTTCTAATACATTTAGAAAAAAAATTAAATTAAATAATTTAAAAAATAAATATTATTTAATATATCCTATTAAAGTCAATCAAGAATCCTATTTAATTAAATATATATTAAAAAAAACTAAATATAAAATAGGATTAGAATCTGGTTCAAAAGCTGAACTTATGTCTATTTTAATACATGCAAAAAAAAAAATTAAAATATTATGTAATGGATATAAAGATAAAAAATACATTTTTTTAGCTAAAATAGCTGATAAAATAGGTCATAAAGTTTATATAATAATAGAAAAATTTAAAGAAATTTTATGAATAATAAAATATATAAAAAAAAGTAAAATTAATATAGGAATAAGAATAAAACTAAATTCATTAGAATTAAATAATAAAAAAAATAAATCACAATTTAAATTTGGTTTAAATACATTACAAATAGTAAATTGTATAAAAATATTTAAAAAAAAAAAAATAATTAATAAAATTAACTTATTACATTGTCATATAAATTCACAAATACACAATATAAAAAATTTAGAAAAAAATTTTATAGAATTTATTAATATATATATAGATTTATATAAAATATTTAAAATTAAAATTAAAAATTTAGATTTTGGAGGTGGTTTAGCAGTAAATTATTGTAAAAAAAATAATTATATAAATTACGATATCAATATATATTCATCAAAAATAATTAAAATATTACTTTCACTTTGTACAAAAAATAAAATACCTATACCTAACATATTAACTGAGTCAGGAAGATTTATTACAGCACATCATCAAATATTAATATCAAATGTAATTAATATAGAAAAAAATAAAATTAAAAATATACCTTATAAAATAATCAACAATAAAAATATTTCAAAAAAAAAAATTTCAAAATATCTAAATTTATGAAATAAAATTAAAAAAAATAAATATAAAAATGAAAAAAAAATATTTAAAAATTTAAAAAAAATTAAAAAATATCATCAATTAGGAAAATTTAATATACTTGAAAAAATTTTAATAGAAAAAATATATAATAATATACTTATATATATAAAAAAAAAAAAAATTATTCAAAATAAAAAAAAGAAAAAAAATATAAATTTATATATATCTAATAAAGTACATATAAATTTTTCTTTATTTCAATCCATACCAGATAGTTGAGGTATAAAACAAATATTTCCAATACTACCTATTAAAGGTTTAAATAATAAAAAAAAACAACATATTTGTATTTTAGATATAACATGTGATGCAGATGGTAAAATAAATTTATATACAAATAAAAAAAAAATCAAAAACACACTATTAATACCAAAATACAAAAATGGTAAAATACCCGAAATAGTTTTTTTTATGATAGGAGCATATCAAAATATATTAAGTAATATACACAATTTATTTGGTAAAATTAAAACATTAATAGTTTATATAAAAAAAAATAAAAAATTTAAAAGTATATATATTAATAAAAATGACAATATTTTAAATATGTTAAAATATACACAAATAAGTAAACATAATATATATAATTCACTAAAAAAAAATAAAAACATAAATAAAAAAATATTAAATATATTAAATAAATTTTTAAAATTCAAAACATATTTAGAATAAAATGAAAATAATTAAAAAAGATCCATCTTTAATATCCAATTTATTTGGATTTATGAGATTTCCTATAATTATAAAAAATAAATACTCTATAAGAGATAAATTTAATACTATTATAATTGGTATACCATGTGAAATTTCTAGTACTGGTAAACCCGGTAGTAAATTAGCACCAAATTATGTTAGAAAAGAATCAATACATTTATGTTGAGAAAAAAAAAAATGACCATGAAATTTTAAATTAAAAAAATATATTACAGTAATAGACGGAGGAGATTTAATATATAAACAAGGAAACATTAAAAATTTAAATAAAAAAATAAATCAAAAAATAATAAATTTATTAAAAATCAAAAAAAATATAATTTTTATTGGAGGAGATCATTACATAACATTACCAATATTAAGAACATATAAAAATTTTTATAAAAAAATATCTTTAATACATTTTGATGCACATACAGATATGTATTATGAAAAAAATAATTATGATCATGGATCAATTATATATCAAATAAAAAAAGAAAAAATTATTTCAAGAAAAAATATAATCCAATTAGGAATTAGAACATATACAAGTAAAAAAAATAGAATTAAAACTATTACTGCAGAAAAAATAAATAAATATTCAACTAATAAAATAATTAATAAAATAGAAAAAATAACAAATAATTTACCTACTTATATAAGTTTTGACATAGATTGTATAGATCCATCATATGCACCAGGAACAGGAACACCAGTAATTAATGGAATTACAACAAATAAAATATTTAAAATATTACGAAAATTAAAAAAAATTAATATAATTGGATGTGATATAGTAGAAATAAATCCTATTTATGATAAATCAGGTATCACTTCATTAACTGGAGCCAATATAATATTGGATTTAATATATTTAAATGCTTATAAAATAAAAAAAAATGAAAAAAAAAGATAAAATTTTAAAATTAATAAAATTAGAAAAAAAAAGACAAGAAAATAGTATTAATTTAATAGCATCTGAAAGTTACGCTAATTTAAATATTATTAAAGCTCAAGGATCAATATTAACTAATAAATATGCTGAAGGATATTATAAAAAAAGATATTATGCTGGATGCAAATATATAGATAAAATAGAAAAAATTGCTATAAATAGAGCTAAAAAATTGTTTCAAGCAGATTATGTAAATGTACAACCTCATTCAGGTTCACAAGCTAATTTAGCTGTTTTTAATGCAATATTAAAACCCGGAGATACAATATTAAGCATGAAATTAAATCATGGTGGTCATTTAACTCATGGATCAAAAATAAATATTTCAGGTAAAATATATAATACAAAATTTTATAATTTAAATAAAAAAGAATTAATAGATTACAATAAAATAGAATATTTAGCAAAAAAATTTAAACCTAAATTAATAATAGCTGGTTTTTCTTCTTATTCCAGAATATGCAATTGAAAAATATTTAAATATATTGCTAATTTACATAAAAGTTATTTATTAATAGATATGGCTCATATAGCAGGATTAGTAGCTGCAAAATTATATCCTAATCCACTAAAATACGCTGATATAGTAACTAGTACTACACATAAAACTTTATCTGGACCAAGAGGGGGTATAATACTAGCTAAAGGTAATAATATAAAACTATATAATAAAATAAATTCATCTGTATTTCCTGGTACACAAGGAGGACCATTAATGCATGTAATAGCTGCAAAAGCTATATGTTTTAAAGAAGCATTAAAAAATAAATTCAAAATTTATCAAAAAAAAATTATAAAAAATGCTAAATATATGGCTAAAATATTTATTAAAAATAAATTTAAAATTATTTCAAATGGTACAGAAACGCATTTATTTTTAATAAATTTAAATAAAAATAATATTACTGGTATAGAAGCAGAAACTAAACTTAGTTTAGCTAATATTATAATAAATAAAAATTGTATACCAGATGATAATAAAAAACCATTTATTACATCTGGTATAAGAATTGGTACAACATGTATAACATATAGAAAAATAAAAAAAAATTATATAAAAAAAATAACCTATTCAATATGTGAAATATTAAATAATATAAATAATTATAAAATAATAAAAAAAAATAAAAAGATAATTAAAAAAATATGTAAAATTTTTCCTATATATAAATAAATTAATTAGTTAAATTATTAAAAAATTTTTTTACACCATCAAAAAAACTTTTTGTTTTAGGATTATTTATATTTTTATTATCTGATAAAGTCAAACTTAATTTATATAATAACTTTTTTTGATATTTATTTAAATTTACAGGTGTTTCTACTAATATTTTACATAATAAATCTCCATAATTATTACTCTTAATAAATCTAATTCCTTTATTTTTAATACGAAATAATTTTCCTGTTTGAGTTTCAGAAGGTATATATAATTTTATATATCCATCTAAAGTAGGAACATTTATTTCTCCACCTAAAGCAGCTAAAGAAAAATTTATAGGTACTTCACAATATAAATTATTTTTTTCCCTAGTAAATATAGGATGTTTTTTAACTCTAATTTTTATATATAAATCACCAGGTATATCACCATCATAATTACCTTTACCAGATAAACGTATACGATCATTATCATTTATACCAGCAGGTATTCTAATAAAAATACTTTTCAAAGTTCTTTCAGTACCGCTTCCTTTACATAAATAACAAAAATCACCAATTACATAACCACTTCCATTACAATTAGGACAAGTTTGTTGTATAGTAAAAAAACCTTGACGAGTTTTTAAATTACCTTTTCCTTTACATACGTTACACAATTTACGTTGAGTACCTGGTTTACATCCACTACCATAACATACACTACATTTTTGAATTAAATTAACTTTAAATTCTTTAGAAACACCTTTAATTACTTCTTCTAAATTTAATTCTAAATTATATAATATATCTGAACCTTTACTAGAAGATTTTTTTTTTTCAGAGTTAAAAATATCTCCAAAAATATCTCCAAATACATCACTAAAATCAGAAGAAGAATTAAAATCAGTATAATCATTATATCCAACATTTTCTTTAAAAGCTGAATGTCCATACTGATCATACATAGCACGTTTTTTTTTATCACTTAAAATTTCATAAGCTTCTTTTATTTCTTTAAATTTTTCTTCAAAAATTTTATTTCCTCTATTCCTATCAGGATGATATTTAATAGCTAGACGTTTATATGCTCTTTTAATATCAATATATTCAGCTGTTTTTGAAACACCTAAAATATCATAATAATTTTTATTTGACATATATTATCCTCTATCAAATAATAAAACATAAATTATTGTTTTTTATTTTTTTCATTATTAATTTCTTCATATTCAGCATCAACTACAGAATTATCATTACTATTAATATTATTATTAGCAGTATTACCACTATCAGTAGTATTACTATTATTATCAGTAGTATTATTATTATCTACAACATATTGACTTAATTTACTAGATAATTGTATTACTTCTTGAAGAGCATTATCAATAGCTATTTTATCTTCTAATTTAGAAACATTTTCTAATTTATTTAAAGCTAATTCTATAGATTTTTTTTCATTTTCTGGAATTTTATTCCCTAAATCATTTAATTGTTTACGAGTTGAATGTAATAAATGATCTGCTTGATTACGTGATTGAATTAATTCTTCAAATTTACGATCAGATTCTGCATTTAATTCAGCATCTTTAACCATATTATTAATTTCACTTTCATTTAATCCTGATGATGCTTTAATAGTAATATTTTGTTCTTTACCAGTATTTTTATCTTTAGCAGAAACATGTAAAATACCATCAGCATCTATATCAAAAGTAACTTCTATTTGAGGAACTCCTCTCGGAGCAGGTTGAATACCATCTAAATTAAATTGTCCTAAAGATTTATTATCTATAGATCTTTTACGTTCACCTTGTAAAACATGTACAGTTACAGCTGACTGATTATCATCAGCAGTAGAAAAAACTTGACTATGTTTAGTAGGTATAGTAGTATTTTTTTTTATTAATGTAGTCATTACACCACCCATAGTTTCTATACCTAAAGATAAAGGAGTAACATCTAGTAATAATATATCTTTAACATCACCAGATAATACTCCACCTTGTATAGCAGCTCCTATTGCAACAGCTTCATCAGGATTAATATCTTTACGAAGTTTTTTACCAAAAAAATCAGATACTTTTTTTTGAACCATCGGCATTCTAGTTTGACCACCAACTAATATAATTTCATTAACTTTAGATATATCTAATTTAGCATCTTTCAAAGCAATTTTAACTGGTTCTATAGATTTTAAAACTAAATCTTCTACTAAAGATTCTAATTTAGCTCTAGTTAATTTAATATTTAAATGTTTAGGACCAGTATTATCTGCAGTTATATAAGGTAAATTAATTTCAGTATGCTGTGAAGAAGATAACTCTACTTTAGCTTTTTCTGAAGCATCTTTTAATCTTTGCATAGCTAAAGAATCATTCGATAAATCAATATTATAATCTTTTTTAAACTCATTAACTAAAAAATTAATTATTTTACTATCAAAATCTTCACCACCTAAATGTGTATCACCATTAGTAGATAAAACTTCAAAAGTTTTTTCTCCATCTATATCATCTATTTCTATTATTGAAATATCAAATGTACCACCACCCAAATCATAAACTGCAATAATACTATTTTTTTTAGATTTATCTAAACCATAAGCTAAAGCAGCAGCTGTAGGTTCATTAATAATTCTTTTAACATTTAAACCAGCTATACGACCAGCATCTTTAGTAGCTTGCCTTTGAGTATCATTAAAATATGCAGGAACAGTAATAACAGCCTCAGAAATAGAATAACCTAAATAATCTTCAGCAGTTTTTTTCATTTTTTTTAATATTTCTGCAGAAATTTGTGGTGGAGCCATTTTTTTTCCTTTTACTTCTATTCAAGCATCGCCATTATTAGAAGGAACTATTTTATATGGCATAATATTAACATCACGTTGTACTTCATTATCTTGATATTTACGTCCTATTAATCTTTTAATAGCAAAAAAAGTATTACTAGGATTAGTTATTGCTTGACGTTTTGCAGGCTGACCAACTAAAATTTCATTATTTTCTGTATAAGCTACAACTGATGGTGTAGTACGATCACCTTCAGAATTTTCTATAACTTTAGCTTTATTACCATCCATTACAGAAACACAAGAATTAGTAGTACCTAAATCAATTCCAATTATTTTACTCATATTTACCTCAAAATTTATTTTAACAAACTATATATATAACATATATAGATTATAATTTAAAATATCAACTATTATACAATTATTTATTTAAAAACATTTAGATTAATTAACTTAACATCAATATTTAAAAAAAAATATTTTTAAGTTATACTAATTGAGTAAATAATATAAATTTATTTAAAAAATAAATGAAAAAAAATCAAAAAATAAACTATAAAAATACTATTAATTTACCAAAAATTAATTTTCCTATGAAAGGAAATTTAACTAATAAAGAACCACAAATAATTAAAAAATGAAATGAAATAAACTTATACTATAAAATAAGAAAAAACAAAAAAAATAAAAAAAAATTTATTATACATGATGGTCCACCATATGCTAATGGACAAATTCATATAGGACATGCTTTCAATAAAATTCTAAAAGATATAATACTAAAATACAAAAATTTTATGAATTTTAACACACCATATACACCTGGTTGAGACTGTCATGGACTACCTATAGAATTAGAAATACAAAAAAAATATAAAAATAAAATAAATTCTATTAAAGAAATTAAAAAATTTAAATATAAATGTTTTAAATATGTAAAAAAACAAATAAAAATACAAAAAAAAAATTTTATAAGATTAGGAATAATTGCAAACTGAAAAAATTGTTATAAAACAATGGAATTTAAAAACATTGCAAATACAATACGTATACTTAAAAAAATTATAAAATTAAAATTACTAAAAAGAAAAAAAAAACCAACTAATTGATGTTTAAAATGTAATTCTTCTTTAGCAGAAGCAGAAATAGAATATAAAAATAAAATATCTACAGCAATATATTTAACTTTTAAATTAAATTATTCACAAAAAAATTTTTTTTACAAAAATATACTAAAAAAAAATATAAATAAAAAAAATATATATTTTGTAATATGAACTACTACACCATGAACTATACCTGGTAATTGTGCTATATCTATACATCCAAATTACAAATATTCAATCATAGAAAATAATCAAAATATATTAATATTATCTAAAAAAAAAAAAAAAAAAATTACTAAAATAATTAAATCAAATTATAAAACAATAAAAGAAATAAAAGGGAAAAAATTAAGTATATTTTCCGTTATACATCCTATATCAAAAAAAAAAACTCCTATTATATTAGATAAAAAAATTATTATAAATACAGGAACAGGTATAGTTCATATAGCTTCAGAACATGGAGAAGAAGATTTCTTACTATGTAAAAAAAATAAAATTAGTGGATTAAATGTAATTACTAACAATAGTAAATATATAAAATATAATTTTATTAAAAACATAGGAAAAAAAAAATTAAAAAAAGCAGAAAAAAAAATTTTAAATATATTAATTAAAAAAAAAAAAATTTTATTTAAAGAAAAAATTACACATAAATATCCACATTGCTGAAGACATAAAAAACCAATAATTTTAAGAACTACATCACAATGATTTATAAATTTAAACAATAAAAAATTTAAAAAAAAAATATTACAATCTATTAAGAAAGTAAAATGAAATCCTTCATGGGGATATAAAAAAATTAAAAATATGATTATTAATAGACCAGATTGGTGTATATCAAGACAACGTTATTGAGGAACACCAATACCAATTTTTATAAATAAAAAAAATAATAAAATACATCCTAAAACAATAAAATTGATGGATTTAATAATTTTAAAAATAGAAAAATATGGTCCTAATTACTGATTAGATGTAAAACCAGAACAATTTAAAATAAATAAAAAAAAATATAAAAAAGTACTAGATATATTAGATGTATGATTTGATTCAGGATCAACCTGTAATTCAATAATGAATAAAAAATTTAATAAAATCAAACATCATATAAATTTATATGTAGAAGGATCAGATCAGTATAGAGGATGATTTATGTCTTCTTTAATAATTAATAATATAATTAATAATTGTGCACCATATAAAGAAATACTATCTCATGGTTTTATAGTAGATGAACAAGGAAAAAAAATGTCTAAATCTTTAAAAAATTCTATAAATCCACAAATAATAACTGATAAATATGGAGCAGATATATTAAGATTATGAGTTGCTTCAACTAAATTTACTAAAGAAATTCATATATCAAATGATATTATTTTACAAATAAGTAATAAATATAGAAAAATAAGAAATACAATAAAATTTATTATATCCAATTTAGATGAATTTAATCCAAAAAATAATTTAATACCAAAAAACAAAATGGTTTTACTAGATAAATGAATAATACATAAAGCTAAAAAAACACAAAATAAAATATTATTATTATATAAAAAATTTAAATTTTATAAAGTAACAAAAAAAATATTTAAATTTTGTAATTTATATTTAAGTTCAATATATTTAAATATAATTAAAGATAGAAAATATACAATTAAAAAAAATACTTTACCTTATTTAAGTGTACAAACAACATTATGAATATTAATAGAAACAATAGTAAAATGAATAGCTCCAATATTATCTTTTACTGCAGAAGAAATATGAAATTATTTACCTAGAAAAAAACCATCTTCTATATATAAAGAAACATGATTTAAAAAATTATTTTATATACACAAAAATAATAATATAAATATAAAAATATGAAATAAATTAATAATAATTAAAGTTAATTTAAATAAAAAAATAGAAATTTTAAAATGTAAAAAAAAAATTAATTCTACACTTGAAACTAAAATAATTTTATATTTAGAAAAAAATTTTTTTAAAAAAATTAAAAAAATTAAATCAGAATTAAAATTTTTTTTCTTAACTTCTAAACTAGATATAAAAATAAAAAAACATTTAAATAAAAATAATTTTTTTCAAATAAAATGTAAAAAACATAAAGGAAAAAAATGTCAAAGATGTTGACACTATGTAAATAAATTAATTTCAAATAAAATTTATACTAATATATGTAAAAGATGTATAAAAAATCTTTCAGGTCAAGGAGAAAATAGAAAATTTATATAAAATATTAAATAAAAAGTTTATATATTAATTTAATAAATAAAAAAAACATACTATCATTTAATAAAAATAAAAAATTTTTCAAACATAATAATATAAAAACAATGAAAAAAAAAATAGTTAAATTATTATTTATATTTAATCAATTTATAAAAATATATAAACTAATAATAAATAAAAATAAAAAACTAAATAAATGTGTTTTTAAAAAAAAACTATTAGGTAATACTAAAGCTACACCAGATAATATACCAGGAATAAAAAAAAATAAAGTTCATAATAAAACACTTAAACAATTAGGTATAATAATTTTATTAATAGGAATATTTAACATTCCAGAAATAAAAAAAAAGAATGACTTCATAGGACCAGTAAACTTACTAGAAATTATTAAAATATAAGAATTTTTTTTAAAATATTTAAATACATATTCAAAAATATTTACATAATTAGATATTTTTTTACGAAAAAAATATAAATAATTTTTATAATAATTTCCAATATAATAAGAAATAATATCACCTAAAATACATCCAAAAACTACTAAAAAATACGAATAATAAAAACTAATAATTTTTCTACCTATAGAAAAACCTATTAAAAACATAACAATACTACTAGGTATTAAAAAACCTAAAAAAGCTAATGACTCTAACAAAGAAATAACAAAAATAAAAAAGTAAGCAAAATATATATGTTTAATAATTAAATATTTAAAATAAAAATCCATATTATACAATAAATTCATTTTTTTTTTTCTTTTCTAAATTCATATATTTATTGTAACATAATAATAAAATTTATACATAAAAATAAAACTTATTTTTAAAATATATAACATATTTATGATTAAAATTAAAAATAATTTAGGACAAATATTTATAAAAAATAAAAAAAAAATTACAAAAATAATTTCTTTTATAAAACCCAAAAAAAAAGATAATTTATTAGAAATAGGATATGGAAATGGTGAATTAACTAAAAACATTATTAAATTTAATAAACATTTAATTTCATTAGAAATAGATAATTATTTAATAAAAAAAAACCAAAAAAAAAATAAAAATATTAAAATTATTAATATAGACATATTAAAATTTAATTTATTAAAATTATTTAAAAAAAAAAAAAAAAAAATTAGAATATTTGGTAATATACCTTATAGTATATCAAAAAAAATTTTATTTAAATGTATCAAAAATTATAAAATAATTAAAGACATTCATATATTAATACAAGAAGAATTTTTCTACTCTTTAATAAATAAAAAAAAAAATAAAAAATATGGTAAATGAAATATTTTAATAAATTTTATATTTAAAATTAAATTTCTTATGAAAATTAATAAAAAACATTTTAATCCAAAACCCAAAGTTAATTCAGTATTTATAAAACTTCAACCTAAAATAAATAAATATAAAATTAATAAATTAAAACATTTTATATATATATTAAATCATTCTTTCAAAAAAAAAAACAGAAAGTTAATTAATAATTTAAAAAAAATTATAAATAAAAAAAATTTAAATAAATTAAATATTAATTATAATATAAGACCAAAAAACATTTCAGTTAAAAATTTTTGTAAAATTACTAACTTATATTCTAAAATAATTAGTAAAAAATAAAAAAATTATAAATTATTAATTAATTTAGATATAGTAGATTTATATCTAGAACACTTATTAAAATGTATAATTTTTTTTAAAGAATATTTATCCAATAAAGATTGGATTAAAATATAATATTTTTTTGCAGAGATTTTATCTTTATTTTTTATTAAAAATTTAATTTTTTTAATATAAGTTTTTATCATAGATTTTTTACTTATATTAATCTTATTTTTTAATTTATTTATTAAAATTCTTTTTTTTGATGATTTTAAATTTGCCATTTAATTTTATAAAAACTTAAATTAGTTATTAGAATAATTTTTGTTGAAAAAATTTAATAAATTAAGTGTTGAATTATCTAAATAAAAATCTTTTTTAAAATTTTTTTTTTGTAATTTTACTTTTTTACCTAAATAAGAAAACAATAAATTAGATAATTTTTTACCTAATTCTACACCTCATTGATCAAAACTAGATATATTTAAAATAACTCCTTGTGTAAATACTTTATATTCATATAAAGATATTAATGCTCCTAAACTATAAGGATTAATTTTTTTAATTAATATTGTATTTGTTGGTCTATTACCTTTAAATTTAATAAATTTATTTAAATTATTTATATTATTATTCATTCAATTATTTATTTTAAAAATTCTATCACCAAAAGCTAAAGATTGAGTTTGAGAAAAAAAATTAGACATCAATTTACAATGAGAATTATTAATATTATTAATATTTTGTATTTCTCCTATAAAATCACATGGTACAATATAAGTACCTTGATGTAATAATTGATAAAAAGAATGTTGAGAAACAGTTCCTACACCACCCCATATAATAGGAGATGTATAATAATTATCTATAAAATTACCATTATAATCTACATATTTTCCATTAGATTCCATAATAAGCTGTTGTAAATACATAGGTAAATAAAGTAAATTTTCATTATAAACTAATGATGCTTCAGTATTAAAATTAAAAAAATTATTATATCATATACTTAACAAAGCTAATATAATAGGTATATTACTTAAATAATTTGAACTAAAAAAATGTATATCCATATCATGAGCACCATCTAATAATTTACAAAAATTACTAAAACCTATAGCTAAAGAAATTGATATACCAAAAGCTGAACAAAAAGAATATCTACCACCTACTCAATCATGTACTATAAAAATATTATTTAAATTTACACCAAATTTAACTGATTCAGAAAAATTACTTGATACTAAAATAAAATGATAATTTAAAGATCTTTCTTTATTTTTATAAAAATCTAAAACTCATTTTCGTAAAATATAAGCATTATTTAATGTTTCTAAAGTAGTAAAAGTTTTGGAACATATTATAAAAATCGTATCTTCTGGACTTAATTTATTTAATACATTAATTATATCTGATGAATCTATATTAGATACAAAATATACATTTAACTTATTTCTATACAATGATAAAGATTTAATTATCATACGAGGACCTAAATCAGAACCTCCTATACCAACATTAACAATATTATTTATTTTTTTACCAGAAAAACCTAATCATTTTCCACTTAAAATTTTATCTGTAAAAAATTTAATTTTATTTAAATTCGTATCTATATCTTTTTTAATATCAATAAAATTAGAATTATTTTTTAAAAAAATATTTTTTCTATCTCTTAATAAAAAATGTAAAACAGGTTTATTTTCTGTAAAATTTATATTTTCACCCATTAACATAGAAAAAACATAATCTTTAAAATTTATTTCATCTAATAAATTTTCAAATAATTTAAAAGTTTTTAAATTAACACGATTTTTAGAAAAATCAACTAATATAGAATCTTTAAAATTAATAGAAAAATTTTGAAATCTTTTTTTATCTTTCTTAAAAAAATCAAATATTTTAAAATTTTTAATAGATAAAAAATGATTATTTAATTTTAACCAACTTTTGGTTTTTATAGGATTTTTAAACATATAAACTCTTTATATAATTTAAATATTAATAAATATTAAATAAAACTTATATATATATGTATAATATTATTATAAATTAAAAATTTTTTACTAAATACAACATAAAATAAAATTATAAATAATTAAATATTATGAATTTTAAAAATAAAAATTATTTTTATTATTATGATGAAAAAAAAAACCATACATTCATAAAAAGATCAAAACAAATTATAGCTATACTTTTTATTACATTATTAATTATAATATTAAATATATATAAATTACAAATAATAAATTTTAAATATTATTCAAGTCTAGCTAAAAATAATTATACTAAATTTATACCTAGTATACCATATAGAGGTATTATATTTGATAGAAATAAACATCCACTAGTAATAAATAAAAATTCTTATTATTTAACAGTTAAAATAGATGAAATAAATAGAATAAAAGAAATAATTCAAATTTTAAAAAAACATTTTTCTTTATCAAATAAAAAAATCAATCAATTAATTAAATTAATTAAAAAAAATATTAATGAATATATAATTATTAAAAAAAAACTAAATAATAAAGATTTAATGGAATATTACAGAAATAAATTAATATTAAAAGATATATATTTAAAAAAAAATAAAAATAGATATTATCCATATAAAGAAATTTTATCACATGTTATAGGATATGTATCAAAAGATATAAATACAAAAAAATATATTGGTCAAAATGGAATAGAAAAATATTACGAAAATATTTTAAAAGGAAAAAATGGAATTAAAAAATTAATTTTAAATAATAAAGGTACTATAGTAAATAGTACTATTATAAAACCATCACATGCAGGTAAAAATATTTATTTAACAATAGATAAAAATATACAAAATTTTATATATGAACTAGTTAAAAATAATCAATCTTCAATAATAATATCTAATCCAAATAATGGAGAAATATTATCTCTTGTATCTACACCAGGATACAATCCTAATATATTTACTCAAAAAATATCTAATAAAGAATACAAAAAAATAATTAATAATCCTTATAATCCATTAATTAACAAAACTATACAAGGTATTTATCCACCAGCTTCTACTATCAAACCATATATATGTTTATCAGCATTACAAGAAAAAATAATTAATATTAAATATATAATGTTTGATCCAGGATGGTGAAAATTACCAAAATATAAAAAAGTATTTTATGACTGAAAAACATTAGGTCATGGATTAATAAATATTAAAAAATCTATTGAAGAATCATCAGATACATTTTATTATAATATAGCATATAAAATGGGTATAAAAAAATTAATAAAATGAATAAAAATTTTTGGTTATGGACAAAAATCTAATATAGACTTACCACATGAAAATAAAGGAATATTACCTGATAAAAATACAATTAAAAAAAATTGATATATAGGAAATACTATTTCAATAGGTATAGGTCAAGGTTATTTAGCTATAACACCTATACAAATGAATAAAGCATTAACAATACTTATTAATAATGGATTAATTATAACTCCACATTTATTAAAAAAAATAGATGATAAAGAAAATATTCAATATAAAAATAAAAAAATTGAAAATGTAAAAAAAAAATATTGAAAAATTATTAAAAAAAGTATGTATGGAGTAGCATATAAAAAAAATGGAACAGCATATAAAAATTTTATAAACACTAAATATAAAACAGCAATAAAATCTGGTACTGCACAAATTATTTCACTACAAAAAAACTATTTTTTAAAAAATAAAAATAATATGCTTAAAGACCATACATTAATGAATGCATTTGTACCATATAAAAAACCTATTTTTGCAATATCAATTGTATTAGAACATGGTGGAAATGGACCAAAAATAGGATACATAATGAGAAAAATAACAGATTTTTTATATAAATATCATAATAAAATGATTAAAATAAATGATTAAAAAAATTAAAAATATCTATAATAATATAGATATTACCATATTAGTATGTATAATAATATTATCTATTTATAGTACTTTATTAATATATAGTGCTAGTCAAAAAAATATATTTATAATATATAAAAAAATAATACATTTATTAATAAGTATTTTTTTAATGATTTTTATATCTCAACTAAATAGTACATTTTATAAAAATAATGCTAATTTACTTTATATATTATGTAATATACTTTTATTTATAGTTTATATTAAAGGACATATTAGTAAAGGAGCTCAAAGATGAATTAATTTAGGTATAATACAATTTCAACCATCAGAAATAACTAAAATAGTTATACCTATAATAATAGCAAAATATATTAATGATAATTATCCATTAAAAATAAAAGATTTATTCAAATCATTAATAATAATTTTTATACCTTCTATATTAGTTTATTTACAACCTGATTTAGGTACATCAATATTAATATTTACTTCAGGAATAATAACTTTATATTTAGGTGGCATTAATAAAAAAAATATTTTAATATTAATAATATTAAGTATTATTTTTACACCTATATTATGAAAATTTTTTTTACATAATTATCAAAAAGAAAGAATAATTACATTATTAACCAATAGCAAATCCTTAAAAAATGGATATCAAATTAATCAATCTAAAATATCTATAGGGTCAGGAGGTAAATATGGTAAAGGTATATTTAATGGAACACAATCTAGATTAGGTTTTGTACCTGAAGAAAAAACTGATTTTATATTTTCTCTTATAGCAGAAGAACATGGATTTTTTGGTATATGCTGTTTACTAATTATATATATTATATTGATATTAAAAAGTTTCTATATATCTATTAATAGTAATTCATTTTTTGAAAAATTATTTTCTACTAGTTTAGTACTAATATTTTCTATTAGTACACTTATAAATATAAGTATGGTAAGTGGATTACTACCTATAGTAGGTATACCATTACCACTTATAAGTTATGGTGGATCATCTTTAATAACTAATATATCTATATTTGGAATTATAATGTCAATAAAAAAAAATAAAACATGAATAAAATAAAATTATTATTAATAACAATATTAATAATTACCAATAATATAGTAGCAAATAATTATTTATATAAAAATATAACGGCAAAATCATTTATCTTAGTAGACTATAATACTCAAAAAATTTTAGCAAAAAAAAATATTAATTTAAAATTATCTCCAGCAAGTTTAACTAAAATAATGACTAACTATATTTTAGTAGATAAATTAAAATATAAAAAAATATCATTAAATGATTTAGTAAAAATAAATAATAATTCATCTTCAAATAATCCTATATTTAAAAATTCTTCTTTAATGTTTTTAAAAAAAAATAATAAAGTAAGTTTAAAAAAATTAAATCAAGGTATGATAATACAATCTGGCAATGATGCAAGTGTAGCAATAGCTGAATATATATCAGGAAATGAAAAAAAATTTATCAAATTAATGAATTTTTATGCTAAAAATATGAAATTAAATAATACTCATTTTGAAACAGTACACGGATTAGATCATAATCTACAATATACTACTTCAAAAGATATGGCTAAATTAAGTATTTTATTAATTAAAAATTTTCCTAAAAATTATAAAATATATAATAAAAGAAAATTTAAATTTAATCAAATTGAACAAAAAAATAGAAATATATTACTATGAAATAAAAATTTAAATATAGATGGTATAAAAACAGGTCATACAAATAAAGCAGGTTACAATCTGATTGCATCTTCAAAAAAAAATAATTTAAGATTAATATCTGTAGTATTAGGATCAAAATCTATTAAAGATAGAAATAAAGATACAGAACAATTAATAAAATGAGGATTTAATAATTTTAAAACTAAAAAAATATTTAAAAAAAATAAAAAAATTATAAAATATAAAATATGATTTAGTAAAGATAAATACTTAAATATAAGTAGTAATAAAAATATATATATATTATATAAAAAAAATAATGTTACGAAAAAAAAAATTATATTTAAAATTTTTCAAATTATTAAATCACCTATAAAAAAAAAACAAATTATTGGTAAAATTATAATTAATTCTAAAAAAAAAAAAAATTTATTAATTTCCTTAGAAGAAAAAAAGAATACTAATATAGTTATATATCTAATAGAATATATTTATTTATTAATAAAAAAAATATTTAATAAAATTATAAAATATTAAATTTTTATGAAATATAAAATTATTAAACAACAGAAAATAATAGTAGCATTATCAGGTGGAGTAGATTCATCAATTACAGCATGAATATTAAAAAAATTAGGTTTTAATGTAGAATGTGTATTTATGAAAAATTGAGAAGAAAAAAATAATAAAAAATGTCATTTTAAACAAGATTTTTTAGATGCAAAAAGTGTATGTAAAAAATTTAAAATTAAATTACATAAAATAAATTTTTCTTACGAATATTGAGAAAAAGTATTTAAAATTTTTATTAAAGAATTAAAAAATAATAAAACACCTAATCCAGACATATTATGTAATAAAGAAATAAAATTTAATATTTTTTTAAAATTTGCTATTAAAATATTAAAAGCCGATTATATTTCTACAGGACATTATGTAATCAAAAAAAGAAAAAAAAATATTTTCTTATTACTTAAAGGAATAGATAATAAAAAAGATCAAAGTTATTTTTTATATAAAATAACACAAAAACAAATTCAAAAATGTATATTTCCATTAGGAAATTTTTATAAAAATAAAGTTAGAAAAATAGCTATAAATATAAAAATTAAAAATGCTAAAAAAAAAGACTCTACAGGAATATGTTTTATAGGTAAAAAAAAATATAAAAATTTTATTAAAAAATATATTAAAAATAAACCAGGAAATATTATAAATATAGAAAATAAAAAAATTATAGGATTTCATAAAGGATTATTTTATTATACTATAGGACAAAGAAAAAATTTAAATATTATAAATAATAATAAATCATATTATGTAATCAAAAAAAAAAAAAAAACAAATGAATTAATAGTTATTCAAAAAAAAAAAAAAAAATATATATATTCTAAAGGAGCATATATTAAAAAAATACATTTTATACATTTAAATAAAAAATATAAAAAAATTTTTTGTAAAATTAAAACAAGAAATCAACAAAAAGAAATTTCATGCAAAATAAAAATTAAAAAAAAAATTAAATTAATTTTTAAAAAACCTATATTTGCTATAACTCCAGGTCAATCAATAGTTTTATACAAAAAAAATATATGTTTAGGAGGAGGTATAATTACTAAAAACATACCTTTATATGTTATATAAAACTATTAAAATCAACAAATTTTAAAAAAATATTATTTAATCTATATAATAAATTAAGTCTATTAAATTTAATATTTTGTTCTTTTATATCTAATCTTACTGAATTAAAAAAAAAATTAATTTTATTAATTGAAATAAAAAAATAATTTATTAATTTAATATATTTAAAATTTAAAAAAATAAAACTAATTTTTTTTTCTAGATAAATAATATATTTATATAAATCTACTTCTTCTTTTTTAATTAAATATAAATAATTAATAATATCTTTATTTAAAATATACTTATTTTTTAATAAAATATTTTTTATTCTTTTAATTAAATTTATAAATAAAAAAAAATTTTCTGAATTTCTTACTTGTCATATAGAATCTAATCTTAATTTAATATCTAAAAAATTAAATATATTTAAATTAATTACAGAATTAATAAATTTTTTTTCATAACCTAAATTTAAAAAAAAATTTATAGAACGTTTTAAAATAAATTTTAAAATAATTAAAGTAATATTTTTATTACCCTTAAATAAATAAATATTAAATTTTACTAAATTATATAAATTTATATTTAAATTATTTAATATAATAACATTTAATATTGATAAAGATATTCTTCTTAAAGCATAAGGATCATTTTTTTTTTTTAAATAAATAGAATTATTTAATAAAGATATACCTACTAAAGTATCTAATTTATCTACTAAAGAAATTATAGCACTATATTTATCAGTAAAAATTTTATTATTAAAATATTTAACAAAATAATGATTTTTAATTATTAAAGATAATTTAATATCATTATAATTTAATAAAGAATAATACATACCTATAATTCCTTTCATTTCCATATATTCTTTACATAAAGAAGTAGCTAAATCACACTTACATAATAAAATAGCAATATTTAATAAATAATTATTAATTTTAATATCATTAAATTTATTTAAAATAATAGAAACTTTTTTAGATAAATATAACATTCTTTTAATTTTATCTAAAAAATTACCTAATCCATCATAAAAAATAATATCTCTAAGTTTAGACAAATAGCTTATTAAAGGAAATTTAATATCTTTATAATATAATAATTTTATATCAAATAATCTAGATTCTATAACTAATTCGTAATTTTTCTTTACTAATTTATAATCTGAAAAAATAAAATTAATATTAGTAATAACAATAAAATAATTTAATAAATTATTATTTATATCAAATGTAGGAAAAAAATTATATTTTTCTATTACTAAAATCAATATTTCTTTAGGTAAATTTAAAAAATTTTTACTAAATTTACATATTATATAAGAAGGATATTCTATAATAGAAACAATATTATCTATAAATAATTCAGTATAATTAAAAGATACTTTTTTTTTAAAAGATATATAATTTAATATAGATATTATTTTATTTTTACGAACATTAAAATCAATAATAATTTTACAATATTTTTTTAAAAAAAAAATATATTTATTAGAATCATTTAAAATAATATTTTTTCCTATAAATCTATGACCTAATAATAAATTATTAGATTTAAAATTTTTAAATTTAACTTTTAAAATTTTTTTATTAAACATTACTACTATATTAGTAATAGGTCTAATAAAAACCAAATTTTCTTTACCTCATCTCATTGTATTAAAATTTTTAATTATATTTAATAAAACTTTATTAAAAATTTCATTTATTAAAAAACAAATATTTTTATTATTTCTTTTAATTTCTATAAAAAATTTTCTTTTATTATTTAATTTTAAAAATTTAATTTTATTTGTATTTTTAATACCTATATTTTTAATTCAATTTAATAAAGGATATTGTAAAAAATTTATTTTTTTTTTAATATCTATACTAGGACCATATATAATTTTATTTTTATATATATTTTGATAAAAACAAAATTTTTTAAAAATACAAGATATCTTTCTTAAAGTATAATAATAATTATATTTTGAATAAAAAAAAAAATTCTTTTTAAATTCATATAAAAAATTATTTACAATACTCTTTACTAAAAAATTTAATTTCTTTAAAGGTAATTCTTCCGTATTTAATTCTATTAATAATGTACCATATTTAGACATTTAATAATCCTAATAAAACTTATTACTTATAAATTAATATAAATTTTTGCTACTTTATGAAATAAATTTCTAATACGTAAAATATATTTTTGTCTTTCAATATTAGAAAAATAATTTTTTGCATCTAATAAATTAAAATAATGTACCATTTTAACAATAAATTCATAAGAAGATATAATTAATGGTTTTTTATAAGATATTAATCTTAAAGCTTCAGATTCATAATTTATAAAACAGTTCATTAAAAAATTAATATCAGATTTATTTAAATTATAAAAAGATTTTTCATATTCACTATTTAAAAATATATCTTTATATTTAACAATACCATAAATATTTTTACTCCATACTAAATCATATATAGAACAAACATTTTGTAAATATAAACATAATCTTTCTAAACCATAAGTTATTTCACCTAAAACAGGTTCACAATTAAAACCAGAAATATTTTGAAAATAAGTAAATTGAGTTATTTCTAAACCATTTAATCAAACTTCTCAACCTACACCATAAATACCTAAACTAGGATTTTCTCAATTATCCTCTACAAAACGTATATCACATTTAGATAAATCAATACCTATATATTTTAAAGAATTCAAATAAATATCTTGCATATTACACAAAGTAGGTTTAATAATTACTTGAAATTGATAATACTGTTGTAATCTATAAAAATTATTTCCATATCTACTATCTAAAGGTCTTCTACATAATTGAACGTAAGAATAAAATGAAAAATCACCTTTTAAAGCATTAAAAAAAGTAATAGGATGAAAAGTACCAGCTCCAACTTCTAAATCTAAAGATTGAATATGACAACTTCCTAAACTAGATCAATATTTTACTAAATTAGAAATTAATTTTTGAAAAGTATACATAATAATAAAATTATCTAAGTTTACATATAACCCTATCTCTACTAATACCACTTAATAAATCATAACTAATAGTATTAGCAACTTTTGCTACATCATCTACATATAAATATTCTCCTCATAATTCTACATCATCACCTATTTTAATATTATAATTATTATCTAAATCTATTACCATCATATCCATAGAAATATAACCTAATATTTGTGCTTTAATTTTTTTATTTACTAAAACATAATATCTATTAGATAATTGTCTAGGATATCCATCAGCATAACCACAAGCAACAACACCAACTAATCTTTTTTTAACAGATAAAAAACTATTACTGTAACCTATAAATTGATTTTTATTAATTATTTTAATACTAATAATTTTACTTTTAAAACTCATAACAGGTTTAAAACCATAATTTAATATATCATTAATATTACCTGTAGGAGATAAACCATACAATAAAATACCTACTCTTATTCAAGTACTATAAATATCATTAATACCTCAAATTAATCCTAAAGAACTAGAAATAGATATTTCTTTAAAACCTAAATTAAATATTTTAATATATTCTTTATTTAAAGAAAAAAAATTACTATCTTTACTTAATAAAGTTATATGTATTATTAAAGATAAGTATTTTACAATTTTAAAAGATTTTATAATATTATAAATATTATTAAATTCATTATTTAAAAAACCTAATCTATTTATATTACTATTTAATTTTAAATAAATATGAATTCTGTTAGAAAAATCTAATATTTTTTTAAATAACTCTATTTGTCAAAAACTATGAATTACAATACTAAAATTATATTTTAAACATAATTTTAATTCTTCTAAACTAAAAATACCTTCTAATAATAAAATAGATTTATTTCAACCTATATTACGTAAATATAAAGCTTCTTTAATACTTAATACCGAAAAACCATCTACATAATTACTTAATATATTATATATATTCTTTATTCCATGTCCATAAGCATCACTTTTAACTACTAACCATATATTTTTATTTTTAGACAATTTACGTATCAAAAAAAAATTATTTCTTAAATTTTTTATATTTAATATTTTATATATTGGTCTATTCATAAACAAATAATTTATCCTAAAATTATTTCTTTAAAATTTCTACATAAGCCATAGGAGCATTATCACCTTTACGAAAACCACATTTCAATATTTTAATATATCCTCCACCAATAAAATTATTAAATTTTGGAACAATAATATTTATAAGTTTATAAATAATATTTTTATCTCTTATATAAGAAAATAAATAATTAAAAGAATCTTTTTTTTTTAATATAGCTATAGTAAGAATCGATTCAAAATAAGATCTTAATTCTTTAGCTTTAGGAAGAGTAGTTTTTATAAACTCATATTTAATTAAAGAACTTAACATATTTTTAAACATAGAATTTCTATGACTACTATTACGATTTAATTTACGACCAATCTTTTTATGACGCATATTATTCCTTATCTAAACTATCTTTTAAAATTAAATTACTATTTCAATCTTTTATTTTCATACCCAAAGTTAATCCTTTAGAAAGTAAAACATTTTTAATTTCAGTTAAAGATTTTTTACCTAAATTAGGAGTTTTTAATAATTCTATTTCAGTTTTTTGAACCAAATCACCTATATAATGAATTGATTCAGCTTTTAAACAATTAGCTGATCTAACAGTTAATTCTAAATTATCTACTAAAGATAATAAAATAGGATCAAAAGGTAATTTACTTTTTTTAACCTCTTTAATATTTTTATCGTCTAAATTTATAAAAGAACTCAACTGATCAACTAATATATTTGCAGCTTTACGTATAGCACATTCAGGTTTTATAGTTCCATTAGTATAAATATCTATAATTAGCTTATCTAAATCTGTACGTTGTTCAACACGAGTAGATTCAACTTTATAAGAAATACGTTCTATAGGAGAATAAAAAGAATCTATATATAATCTACCTACTTTTAAATTTTCATTAACATTTTTAAATTCTTTAACTCTTAAAGAAGCAGGAGTATATCCTCTACCTAATTGTACAAATATACGTATATTAATAGAAACATTTTCATCAGTTATATTACAAATTACATGATTAGGATTAGATAAATAAAAACTATTATCACAAGTTATATCAGAAGCTAAAACTGGACCTACACCACTTTTATTTAAAAATAATATAGCTTCTTCTTTATTATCATTTAATTTAATAGACAACTTTTTAAAATTTAAAATAATTTCTATTATATCTTCTAATATACCATTTTTAACACTATATTCATGTAATACACCATCAATTTCTATTTCAGTTACTGCATAACCAGGTATAGAAGATAATAAAACACGTCTTAAAGAATTACCTAAAGTATAACCAAAACCTTTTTCTAAAGGTTCTAAAATTAATCTAGAACATGTTTTAGATATATTCTCTATATTCACCAATTTGGGTTTTAAAAATTCTAATGTAGAAAACATTAAAAAAATATACCTCAATCATTTAATAAAATAATTAATAATTTATTTAGAGTAAAACTCTAAAACAAGATATTCTTGTATATCAGCAGATAAAAAACTACGTTTTGGAACACTTTTAAATACTCCTTCCATATTCTTTATATTTACCTCTAATCAAGAAGGTAATTCACGTTGCTTAAAAAATTCTAAAGAATATTTTATACGATCTTGATTACAAGATTTTTCTACTATTTTAATA
Source organism: Candidatus Stammera capleta (assembly GCA_036689555.1). Classification (GTDB taxonomy): domain Bacteria; phylum Pseudomonadota; class Gammaproteobacteria; order Enterobacterales; family Enterobacteriaceae; genus Stammera; species Stammera capleta_U. Next base: position 58,295 of record CP144856.1, on the reverse strand, counting down.
ATATCACCAGGTGAAACTTCAAAAGATGCAATATTAATAACTTTATTATTAACCATTACACATTTATGATTTACTAATTGACGAGATTCATATCTTGTTATTCCAAAACCCATTCTATACACAACATTATCTAATCTTCTTTCTAATAATTTTAATAATATACTACCAGTATTACCTTTTATACGTAAAGATCTTTTATAATAATTAAAAAATTGTTTTTCTAATATACCATAAATACGACGAATTTTTTGTTTAGCACGTAATTGAAAACCATAATCAGATAATCTAGATTTTCTATAACCATGTTGACCAGGTAATTTATCTAAATTACATTTTGATTCTATATCACGAAGACCTGATTTTAAAAATAAATCAGTACCTTCTCTACGACTTAATTTTAATTTTGCACCTAAATATTTTGCCATATAAAATTATACATAAATTATAATAAATAATTACACACGTCTTTTTTTAGGAGGACGACAACCATTATGTGGAATAGGTGTTACATCATTTATACTAGTAATATTAAAACCAGCAGAATTAAAAGCTCTAATACTAGATTCACGACCAGAACCAGGTCCACTAACCATAATTTCTAAATTTTTAATACCATAATTTTTAATTATTTCAATACATTTTTCAGTTGCTACTTGAGCAGCAAAGGGAGTAGATTTTCTTGATCCCCTAAAACCTGAACCACCTGAAGTAGATCAACCTAAAACATTACCATTTATATCCGTAACACTAATTATTGTATTATTAAAAGAAGAATATATATGAGCTACAGCATTTAAAACTTTTCTTTTAATTTTTTTACGATTTTTTTTTATATCCATATTATTATCACTCAATTATTTAAAATTACGTAATTTTCTACAAGTTTTAGCATTAGTTCTAGTTCTTTGACCTCTTACAGGTAAATGTCTACGATGACGTAGACCTCTATAAGAATTAATATCTATTAATCTTTTAATATTTAACATTACTTCTCTACGTAAATCTCCTTCAATTAAAAAATTAGAAATTTTATTTCTTATTAAATTTAATTTATTAGAATCTAAATTACCAACTTTAGAATAATAATCTACATTAACAATATTACAAATATACTTTGCTCTTGATATACCTATACCATAAATAGATGTTAAGGCATATAATATATTTTTATTATCAGAAATATTTACTCCAAATATTCTAACCATAACAAACCTCAAATTATTATAAAATATTCTTATCCTTGACGTTGTTTATGTTTAGGATTAATTTTACATATTATACGTAATATACCTTTACGTTTAACAACTTTACAAAAAGAACAAAATTTTTTTACTGACGCACGAACTTTCATATATTTAAAAATTAATTTTTTTTAACATAGATAAATATTGATTTGACATTATTAACATTTGAATTTGAGTTATAAATTCTATTACTACTACTGTAACTATAAGTAAAGATGTACCTCCAAAATAAAAAGAAACACCTATAATATCATACATAAAATCAGGTATTAAACAAACTATAGACATATATAATGAACCTAATAAAGTTAATCTCAAAATTATATCATTTATATAATAAGATGTTCTTTCACCAGGACGTATACCTGGTATATAAGCACCAGATTTTTTTAAATTATTAGCTATGTCACTAGAATTATACATTAATAATGTATAAAAAAAAGAAAAAAATATTATTAAAAATAAATAAATTAATAAATAAAAAAAACTTTTTGGATAAATTATATCTATAAAATTTGATATTCAATTAAAATAAATAGTATTTTTAAATCAAAATAAAATAATATAAGGAAACATCATTATGCTTGAAGAAAATATAGCAGGTATAACACCAGACATATTTAATCTAAAAGGTAAATAAGTATCAGAAGAAAAAAATCTATTATTTTGATATCTTCTAGAAGCATATTGTATTAAAATTTTTCTTTGAGCAATCTCTATAAAAACTATAAAATAAACAATAAATATAATTAAAAAAAATATTAAAAAAAATTTATAATAACTAATTTGATGTAATCTAATTTCATTTAAAAAATTAAATATAGATTTAGGTAAACTAGATATAATACCAGTAAATATTATAACAGATATACCATTACCAATACCCTTTTCAGAAATCTGTTCTCCTAACCACATTAAAAACATTGTTCCAGTAACTAAAGTTGTAATAGAAATAAAATAAAATAATAAACCTTTATATAAAATAATATTTTTTATAACAGGCAAATAACTAATAGTAGTAGATAAAACAAAAGCTTGTACTATAGAAACTATTAATGTTAAATAACGAGTATATTGACTAATTTTATATTTTCCATCACTACCTTCATTTTTAAAATCTGTAAAATATGGAAATATTACAGTAAATAATTGCATAATAATAGTAGAAGATATATATGGCATAATTCCTAAAGCAAATATTGAAGCATGAAATAAAGATCCTCCAGAAAACATATTAAGAATATCTATAAAACTATTATTATTCTTTTTTAAAAAATCATTTAATAAATATATATTTATACCTGGTATAGGTATAAAAACACCTATACGTAAAATAATAATAGAAAAACATAAAAATAATAATCTACTTTTTAAATTTTGTAAATTATTTAAAACACTACTTAAAAAAAATTTTTTAAATTTCATATTATTCACAAAACTATTTAATATTAATAATTTTATTTACACCAGATGAAACCTTTATATTTTTATCAAAAATTTTAATATTTTTTCTTAAAAATTTACCACCTAATATTATTTTAACTAATTTTACTTCTACTGAAATTAATTTTTTAAATTTTAATTTTTTTAAATCTATTATAGTATTATCATTAAATATATTTAAATTAGATATACATAATTCACACTCTTTCTTTTTTGAAAAATTTTTAAAACCAAATTTAGGTATCCTTTTATAAAAAGGAGTTTGACCACCTTCATAACATCTTTTAATTTTACATCCTGATCTACTTTTTTGTCCTTTATGACCTTTACCACAAGTTTTACCTAAACCTGATCCTATACCTCTACCTAACCTTTTAATTTTTTTCTTTTTTTTAAAACTAAATAAATTATTTAAAGAAATTAACATTTATTTTAACCAAATTATAAAATTTAACAAATTAAAATATTATATAATAAAAAACTAATACATAAATATTTCTTTTAAAAATTTACCTCTTTTTTTAGCTATATTTAAAGGAGATTCTATACTACATAATGCATTTAATGTAGCTTTTACTACATTCAATGGATTACTAGAACCATATAATTTAGCCAATACATCTTTAATACCAATAGCTTCAAAAATAGCTCTCATAGATTTACCTGCTATAATACCAGTACCTTTAGAAGCAGGTTTAATAAAAACATTAGTACTAATATATTTACCTTTAACCTCATATCTTAAAGTATTTCTTTTATTTAAAATAATTAAAATCATATTTTTACGAGATTTATCTATAGCTTTTTGTATTGCTAAAGGAACTTCACGAGCTTTTCCATATCCATAACCTACTTTACCTAAACGATCACCTACAACAGTTAAAGCAGTAAAAGAAAATATTCTACCACCTTTAACAGTTTTAGAAACTCTATTAACATATATTAATTTTTCATAAAAATCATTTATATTAGATTTAATCATAAAATTACCAATTTAAAATACTAAACCATATTTTCTAGCATTATCAGCTAAAACTTTAATACGACCATGATATTTAAAACCAGAACGATCGTATACAATATTAAATATATTTCTTTTTGTAGCTCTTAAAGCTATTAATTTACCTATTTTTTTAGCAGCATCTTTATTACCACCATATTTTATGGTATTTTTTTTTTCTAAAGTAGATGCATAAATTAAAACTTTAGAATAATTATTTTTTTGATATATTATTTGAGCATATATATGTCTAGAAGTTTTATGTACTACTAAACGTAATTTATTTTCTTTTCTTCAAATAAAACGTACTTTTTTACATCTACGTAAACGTTTTTTTTTTTTATTCATACAAATATATATATAAATTAATAAAATACTATTTACTTAATTTTTTCTTATGTTCTTTAATACGAACTTTTTCATCAATATAACGTATACCTTTACCTTTTTTATAATGTTCAGGAACACGAAAAGAACGTATTTTAGCTGCTACACATCCAACTAATTGTTTATCTCAACCTTTAATTATAATTTCATTAGAATTTGTACATTTAATAAAAATATTTGAAGGAATATTATAATTTATAGCATGAGAAAATCCTAAATTTAAAATTAAAGTATTATTTTTAATAAAAGCTTTATATCCTATACCTACAATTAATAATTTTTTAACAAAACCATATTTCATACCATATATAACATTAAATACAATAGATCTTGTAGTACCAGTATATTTTTTATTTTTTAAAAAATTACCATTAGTTTTAAATATAATCTTATTATTATTTTTTAAAATAGGTATAACATTATAATGTACAATTTTAAAAATCTTTAAATTACCTTTTTCAAAAAATATTTTTTTACCCTTAATTTTAACTAAAATATCTTTAGGAATAATAATTGGTTTATTAGCAATACGAGACATATTATAATCCTTTATTTTAAAAAATAGAACAAATAATTTCACCACCAACATTAAATTTACGAGCTTCTTTATCTGATAAAATACCTTTAGAAGTAGAAATAATTAAAACTCCTAAACCAGAATTTATTAAGGGTAATTTATCAACAGATAAATAAACTCTTAATCCTGGACGACTTATCCTTTTAATTTTAGATATAACAGGAAAATTATTAAAATATTTTAATTTAATTAAAATTTTTTTATTTATATTATTTATAATAATATAATTTTTTATATATCCTTCACGTAAAAAAATTTTTAAAATAGATTCTTTAAATTTAGAATAAAATATATAAACTTCTTTTTTTTTAGCTAACTGAGAATTTCTAATACAAGTTAACATATTACTTATAGGATCTTGCATACTCATACATTTAATTTCTTTTTAAAATAATTATCAACTAGATTTTCTTAAACCAGGAATATAACCTTTAATAGCAAATTCACGAAATTTAATTCTACTTAAACCAAATTTACGTAAAAAAGCATGTGGTCTACCTGTAAGTTTACACCTATTTCTACGACGTACAATACTAGAATCCCTAGGTAAAGATTGTAATTTAATAATAGCTTTTCATCTATCTTTATTAGAAGTTTTACTACTAGAAATAATTTTTTTTAATTTTATTCTCTGAAAATAAAATTTCTTAACTAAATAAGATCTTTTATTTTCACGAGCTATAATTGATTTTTTAGTCATATTTATATATTAAATTTTTAATTAGAAAATGGAAAATAAAATTCTTTTAATAAAAAAAAAGATTCTTTAAATATATAAGTATTTGTAACAATAGATATATTCATTCCATGAATATAACTAATTTTTTCATAATCAATTTCTGGGAAAATAGTTTGTTCTTTAATACCTATATTTAAATTAGCACATTTATCAAAAGATTTTTTAGAAAAACCACGAAAATCTCTTATTCTAGGTATAGCTATAAAAATTAATCTATCTAAAAAATTTCACATATTTTTTTTTCTTAAAGTAACTTTACAACCTATAGGAAAATTTTGACGAATTTTAAAATTTGCAATAGATTTTTTAGATTTAACTATTATAGGCTTTTGACCCGTAATTAATTTTAAATTTGTATAAACATCTGATAATCTTTTTTTTTCTAAATTGGAAGAATTTAAACTAACACTTAAAATTATTTTAATTAATTTAGGTACTTCCATAACAGAATTATAATTAAAATTATTAATAAATTTTTTTATAATTTTATTTTTATATAAAAATAATAAATTACTCATATAAATTTAAAAAATTAATTTACTACATTTTAAATAACGAACTTTCTTATTATTAACAAATTTAAAACCTACCTTAGATTTTTTATTAGAATTTTTACAAAAATGACTTACATTAGAAATATTAATATAAGATTCTTTATAAATTTTACCTCCTAAAATATTTTGAGAAGGAACAGATTTTTGATGTTTTAAAACTAAATTAATTTCACTAACTAAAATTTTATTTCCAATAATTTTTTTTATAAAACCTTTTTTACCTTTATCTTTACCAGTAATTATTACTACTTCATCATTAACACGAAATTTACAAGACATAAAAAATCTCCAATCATTAAATTACTTCAGAAGCAAGAGATATTATCTTTATAAATTTATTAGATTTTAATTCTCTTGTAACAGGACCAAAAATTCTAGTTCCAATAGGTTGTTCATTAGCATTATTTAATAATATACATGAATTATTATCAAATTTTATATAAGAACCATCTAACCTAGATAAACCATATTTTGTTCTAATAATAACAGCTTTCAATACTTCACCTTTATAAACTTTACTTTTAGAAATAATTTCTTTAACAACAATTTTAATAATATCACTAATATTAGCATATCTACGATTTGTTCCACCTAAAACTTTTATACACATAACAATTTTAGCTCCTGAATTATCAGCTACATGTAACAAAGATCTTTCTTGTATCATAATATACCTTTATTTTTTATTAATTATTTTACAAAGTACTCAAAATTTTTTTTTTGATAAAGGTTTACATTCTTTAATTTCTACATAATCTCCAATATTACATAAATTATTTTCATCATGTACATACATTTTAATTTTTTTTTTAATATATTTCTTATATATATTATGTTTTACAAATTTTATAAAATAAACTACTACAGTTTTATTCATTTTATTACTTAAAACATAACATTTAATTTTTTTTTTTTTTAACATAATTAATATTTTTAAAAGTTAAATAAGTTTTTATACGTGCTATATTTCTTCTACATAAACGTATCAAATGACTTTTTTTTAATTTTCCAGAAGATAATTGCATACGTAAATTAAAATATTCTTTTAATAAATTACATAATTCAATATTTAATTCTTTAATACTTTTATTTATCATAAATTAATTACTATAATAAAAAATTTTTTATTACAAACATAGTTTTTACTGACAATTTATCACTTGCTAACTTTAATGCTTTTCTAGCTAAATGTTCTTCTACACCATCTATTTCATACAAAATTTTACCAGGTTTTATTACAGCAATCCAATATTCTACATTACCTTTACCTTTTCCCATACGAACTTCTAAAGGTTTTTTAGTAACAGGTTTATCTGGAAATATTCTAATTCATAACAAACCTTGTCTTTTCATAGTTCTAGAAATAACACGACGAGCAGCTTCAATTTGTCTAGATGATATACTTCCTCTAGTAATAGCTTTTAAACCAAATTTACCAAAATTCAATTCTAAATCATTAGAAATACCTCTATTACGACCTTTTTGTACTTTTCTATACTTAGTTTTTTTAGGCTGTAACATAAATATAATCCTTTATTTCTAAATAAATTATTTTATTTTTCTACGAATTCTTTTAAAATATCTTCTTATACTTAAAACATTACTATTATATAATTTAATAGGATAAAATTTATCTAAAATCTCACCTTTAAATATTCATACTTTAATTCCTATAACTCCATAATTAGTAAAAGCTTCAGAAAAACTATAATCTATATCAGCTCTTAAAGTATGTAAAGGTACACGACCTTCTCGATATCATTCTCTTCTAGCAATTTCAGTACCACCTAATCTTCCACTTAACTCTAATTTAATACCTTTTGCTCCTAAACGAATAGCATTATTAATAACTCTTTTCATAACTCTTCTAAACATCATTCTTCTTTCTAATTGAATAGATATATTATCAGCTACTAATTTAGCATCTAATTCAGGTTTACGAACCTCAGAAATATTAATTTGAGAAATTACTCCAGTTATAAAAGTAATATTTTTTTTTAATTTTTCTATATCTTCACCTTTTTTGCCAATAACTATTCCAGGACGAGCAGTATAAATAGTAATCCTTATACTTTTTTTAGCTGGTCTTTCAATTAATATCTTAGAAATTAAAGCTTTAGATAATTTTTTATATAAAAATTTTCTTACTATAAAATCACTTTCCAAATTTTTAGCAAAATCTTTTTTATTTGCAAATCAAGCTGAATTTCACATTTTAGTAATTCCTAAACGAAAAACATTAGGATTAACTTTCTGACCCATTTAAATCACCAATAATATAATTGTTATATATTAGAAACAAAAATAGTAATATGACTAGTACATTTAGAAATATAATTTACTCTTCCTTTAGCTCTAGGCATAATACGTTTTATTAAAGTAGCTTTATCTATATATATTTTAGAAATTCTTAATATCTCTTTATCAACACCTTTATTTATAGCATTATATAAAACTGATTTTAATACTTTTCTAATTAATAAAGCAGCTTTTTTATTAGTAAATTTTAATATATTTAAAGCAAAATTAACTTTTTTACCTCTTATTAAATCAGCTACTAATCTTAATTTTTGAGTAGAAGATTTAACATAACGACACTTAGCAAAAATTTCCATATAATATCATAAATTAATCTTTTTTAATTTTTTTATCAGAAGATAAATGTCCTCTATAAGTTCTAGTAGGAGAAAATTCACCTAATTTATGACCAACCATATCTTCAGTAATATAAACAGGAATATGACGCTTTCCATTATGTACTAAAATAGTTAATCCTATCATATTAGGTAATATAGTAGATCTTCTAGATCATGTACGAATAGGTTTTTTATCTTTAGATCTAATCATTTTTTCAACTTTATTAAACAAATGAACATCAATAAATGGACCTTTTTTAAATGAACGAGACATTGTAAATTATTACCTAAATTATTTTTTACGATATTGAACAATAAATTTATTAGTACGTTTATTTAAACGAGTTTTTTTACCTTTAGTTTTAAATCCTCAAGGTGTAACTGGATGTTTACCAAAATTACGTCCTTCACCACCACCATGAGGATGATCTACAGGATTCATAGCAGTACCTCTAACTGTAGGTCTAATACCTAATCAACGTGAAGCACCAGCTTTACCTAACATACGCAACATATGTTCAGAATTACCTACTTCACCTAAAGTAGCTCTACATAAAATATTAACTTTTCTTAATTCCCCAGAACGTAAACGAATTATAACATTTTTATTTTCACGTACTAATAATTGACAATAAGAACCAGCAGATCTAGAAATTTGACCACCTTTACCAGGAAATAATTCTACATTATGTATAATAGATCCTATAGGTATATTATATAAAGGTAAACAATTACCTAATTTTACAGAAATATTTACTCCAGACTTAATTTTATCACCAATATTTAAATTTTTCGGATAAATTATATATTTCCTTTCTCCATCTTTATATAAAATCAAAGCTATATAAGCAGACCTATTAGGATCATATTCAATACGTTCTACAATAGCAGAAATGTTATCTTTATTTCTTTTAAAATCTATTAAACGATATCTATTTTTACAACCTCCACCAATATGTCTTACAGTAATTCTACCTAAATTATTACGACCACCACTATTATTTTTTTTTTTTAATAAAGGACTATAAGGTTTACCTTTATATAAAAAAGAATTTGATATCTTTACTCTATGTCTACGACCAGGAGATGTAGGACGATATTTAATTACTACCATAAATAACCTTAATTTATTTTAATAAATTATTTAATTGCATATTTTTATTTTCTTTAAGAATTATATAAGCTTTTTTTCATTTTTTACTATAACTTATTAATCCATTTTTTTTAATTTTTCTTTTACTTTTTATTCATAAAGTTCTTACTTTTTTAACTTTTAAATTAAAAATTTTCTCTACAGCTAATAATATTTCAATTTTATTTACGTTACCTCTAACTTTAAAAACTAAAGTTTTATTATTATTTAATAAAAAATTAGATTTTTCAGAAAAAAAAGGTTTTTTTAAAATATTTAAATAATTTAATTTTAAATTCATTAATTTAATTTACTCTCTAAAAATTTAATAGAAGAAACAGTAAATATAACATTTTTAAAATTTAAAAAATCTATAATATTAACATTATTAATATCACGTATTAAAACATTATATAAATTACGTGATGATAAAAACAAATTTCTATCTAATTTATCAACAACAATTAATAATTTTTTAAAATTTAAAAAATTAATTTTTTTTAATAAAAATTTAGTTTTAGGAGAAGAAATATTAAATTCACTTAAAACATGTAATCTAGATTCACTATATAACTTAGATAAAATAATTTTAAAAACTTTTCTATAAACTTTTTTATTAATTTTAAAAGAATATTTTTTAGGTTTTTTTGCAAATGTTACTCCACCAGAACGTCATATAGGACTTCTTAAAGAACCAGCTCTAGCTCTACCTGTACCTTTTTGTCTTCAAGGTTTTCTATTAGAACCAGAAACTTCAGATCTAGATTTTTGAGAAACATTACCTTTACGACAATTATTTCTATATAAAACAACTACTTGATGTAATAAATTCATATTAAAATTAACTTTAAAAATATTATCCGATAATTCAATAATTTTATTAGTATCTTTTAATAAAATATTAACCATAAATTAACTCTTTTTAATTGATGACTTTATAATTAATTTACTACCATTATAACCAGGTACAGAACCATAAATTAATAAAATATTTTTTTTAAAATAAATTTTATAAATTTTTAAATTTTGTATAGTAACTCTAACATTACCTAAGTGACCACACATTTTTTTACCTTTAAAAACTTTACCTGGAGTTTGATTTTGTCCTATAGAACCAGGAACTCTATGAGATAAAGAATTACCATGAGAACTGTCTTGAGAACTAAAATTTCATCTTTTTATAGTACCTGCAAAACCTTTTCCTTTAGATATACCAGTAACATCAACATTATTAATATTTTTAAATAAACTAACATTTAAAAATTGACCAACATGTAAATGTAATTTTTTTACATAAGGTATTTCTCATAATCCTATACCAGGAGTAACATTAATCTTATTATAAAAAAATAACTGTGATTTATTAATTTTTTTATTTTTTATACTACCTGTTGTAACTTGAGTAATATATTTACCATCACATTTTTTAATACAAGTAATAATATTATCCTTAATTTCTATTAAAGTAACAGCAAATGATAAACCATTACTATCAAATACCCTAGTCATACCAATTTTTTTACCTATTAAAACAATCATATATATATTTACCCTAAACTTATTTGAACATCAACACCAGATGCTAAATTTAATTTCATAAGAGCATCAACAGTTCTTTCTGTAGGTTTAACTATATCAATTAAACGTTTATGAGTTCTAATTTCATATTGATCTCTAGCATCTTTATCAACATGAGGAGAAACTAATATTGTAAAACGTTCAATAGAAGTAGGCAAAGGAATAGGACCTCTTACTTGAGCACCAGTTCTTTTAGCAGTTTCTACTATCTCTAAAGTAGAAATATCTATTAAACGATGATCAAAAGCTTTTAACTTAATTCTAATTCTTTGATTTATCATTTATAACCTATATTTAAATAAAAAAATTAAGATAAAATTTTACTTACTATACCAGCACCTACTGTACGTCCACCTTCTCTAATAGCAAATCTTAATCCTTCATTCATAGCTATTGGACTAAATAATTTTACTAAAATTTTAACATTATCACCAGGTATAACCATTTCAATACCTTTAGGTAATTCAATTGTTCCAGTAACATCAGTAGTTCTAAAATAAAATTGAGGACGATAACCATTTAAAAAAGGAGTATGTCTACCACCTTCTTCTTTAGATAAAACGTATACTTCTGCTTCAAAATTAGTATGAGGTTTAATACTATTAGGTTTAGATAAAACCTGTCCTCTTTCAATTTCTTCTCTTTTAATACCTCTTAATAAAATACCTACATTTTCACCTGCTCTACCTTCATCAAGTAATTTACGAAACATTTCTATTCCAGTACAAATAGTTTTTTTAGTTTCTTTTATACCAACTATTTCAACTTCATCACCAATTTTAATTAAACCTTGATCTATTCTACCAGTTACTACAGTTCCCCTACCAGAAATAGAAAAAATATCTTCTATAGGTAATAAAAATGGTTGATCTATATTTCTTTTAGGATCAGGTATATATTTATCTAAACAATTAGCTAAATCAAATATTTTTTTTTCTCATTCAGAATTACCTTCTAAAGCTTTTAAAGCAGAACCTCTTATTATAGGAGTATCATTACCAGGAAAATTATATTGAGTTAATATATCTTTTACTTCCATTTCTACTAACTCTAACAATTCTTCATCATCAACCATATCACACTTATTTAAAAAAACCACTATATAAGGAACACCAACTTGACGAGCTAATAAAATATGTTCTCTAGTTTGAGGCATAGGACCATCAGTAGCAGCTACTACTAATATAGCTCCATCCATTTGAGCAGCACCAGTAATCATATTTTTAATATAATCAGCATGACCAGGACAATCCACATGAGCATAATGTCTTTTTAAAGTATCATATTCAACATGAGATGTATTAATAGTTATACCTCTAGCTTTTTCTTCAGGAGCATTATCTATTTGATCAAAAGCACGGGGTTGACCACCAAACTTTTTTGCTAAAACAGTTGTAATAGCAGAAGTTAATGTAGTTTTTCCATGATCAACATGACCTATTGTACCTACATTAACATGTATTTTAGAACGTTCAAATTTTTTTTTTGACATATATTACCTTAAATTAACAATTTTAATAAAATTTATTTATTACGTAAATCAACTATTTTTTTACAAATATATTCTGGAGATACAATATATTTATTAAATTTCATAGTATACAAAGCTCTACCTTGAGTTTGAGATCTTAAATCAGTTGCATAACCAAACATTTCAGATAAAGGAACATAAGATTTAATTAATTTACCACAATTAATATCATTTATTTCATCTATAATTCCTCTACGACGATTTAAATCTCCAATAACATCTCCCATATATTCATCAGGAGTTTCTATTTCTACTTTCATAATAGGTTCTAATAAAACAGGTTTAGATTTTAAAAAAGCATTTTTAAAAGCAATAGATGCTGCCATTTTAAAAGCTATTTCTGAAGAATCAACATCATGATAAGAACCAAAAAATAATCTTACTTTAATATTAATAACAGGATAACCAGCTAAAGGACCTGATTTTAATTGTTCCCTAATACCTTTATCAATAGCAGAAATATATTCATTAGGTATTACACCTCCTTTAATATCATTAATAAATAAATAACCATTATCAGAAATAGATTTTTCTGAAGGTAATAAAGGATATAAATCTATTACTACATGACCATATTGGCCTCTACCACCAGTTTGTTTAATATATTTTCCTTCTACACTAAGAGAATTACTTAAAATAGTTTCTCTATAAGAAACTTCAGGTTTTCCAATATCACAAAAAATATTAAATTCTCTTTTCATTCTATCTACTATAATTTCTAAATGTAATTCACCCATACCAGCTATAATAGTTTGATTAGATTCATTATCAAATCAATATTTAAATGAAGGATCTTCTTTCGATAATCTAGATAAAACAACTCCTAATTTTTCTTGATCATTTTTAGTTTTAGGCTCTAAAGATATAGATATAACAGGATTAGGAAAATCTATTTTTTCTAAAATTATAGGATTATTTATATCACATAATGTATCACCAGTTATAACATCTTTTAATCCTATAGCTGCAGCTATATCTCCAGCATAAACTTCTTTAATTTCTTCTTTTTTATTAGCATGCATTTGAACAATACGTCCAATACGTTCACGTTTATTTCTAGTTGAATTTAACACAACATCACCAGATTTAATACAACCTGAATAAACACGTAAAAAAGTTAAATTACCTACATAAGGATCATTACTAACTTTAAAAGCCAAAGAAGAAAAAGATTCATTATCATCTATAATACGATTTAAAATTGATTTATCATAAATATTCAATCCATTAATTGAACACAAATCTTTTGGAGAAGGTAAATAATCGATTATAGCATCTAATAAACATTGAATACCTTTATTCTTTAGAGCTGTTCCACACGTAACTAATAAAATATTATTATTTAAAACTTCTTTTCTTAAAACATTTTTAATTTCTAAATCAGTATAATTTACACCATTTAAATATTTAGACATTAAATCATCAGAAACATCTGCAACAAATTCTATAATTTTTTGACGTCAAAATATAACATTATCATATACATCTTTATTTAATGAATCACTAACTTTATATGTTAAACCATTATTATCATCACTTCAGATAAAAGATTTTAAATTAATTAAATCAATAACACCACAAAATTTATCTTCTATATTTAAAGGTATCTGTAAAGGAATTACTTTAATTTTAAACTTTTCATTTAATTGATTAATGACATTAAAAAAATTAGAACCTACACGATCCATTTTATTTATAAAAGCAATACGAGGAACTTTATATTTATTAACTTGTTTTCATACAGTTTCTGACTGAGGTTGTACTCCTCCAACAGCACAATAAACCATTACTGCACCGTCTAAAATTCTCATAGAACGTTCAACTTCAATAGTAAAATCTACATGACCAGGAGTATCAATTATATTAATTCTATGAGGTAAATACTGATTAAACATACCAGACCAAAAAGCTGTAGTAGCAGCTGAAGTAATAGTTATACCTCTTTCTTGTTCTTGTTCCATTCAATCCATAGTAGCGGTACCATCATGTACCTCACCTAATTTATAATTAACTCCAGTATAAAATAAAATACGTTCTGTAACAGTAGTTTTACCAGCGTCTATATGAGCACTAATACCAATATTTCTATAAAAAGATATAGATGTTGTACGAGACATATATTTTCCACAAAAAATTATTTAACTATCATCTATAATGAGCAAAAGCTTTATTAGATTCTGCTATACGATGAGTTTCATCACGTTTTTTAATAGCAAAACCTTTTTTATTAATAGCATCTAATAATTCATCAGCTAACTTTAAAAACATTTTTTTATTAGATCTTTTTCTAGCTGAAAATATAATTCAACGCATAGCTAAAGTATCACCTCTTTTAGGTCTTACTTCAATAGGTATTTGATAAGTAGTACCTCCTACTCTACGAGATTTTACTTCTACTACAGGTCTAACATTACTAATAGCTGTTTCCAATAAATTTAATCTACTTTTCTTAATTTTATTCTTTAATATATTTAAAGATGTATACAATATATTTTCAGCAATTGATTTTTTACCATCATACATTAACAAATTAATAAATTTAGTTACTAACTTTGAATTATATATATAATCTGGAAATATATTATGATTATTTGATAATTTTCCTCCTTTACGACGTGACATATAAACTCCATATTATTAATTTATATATTTCTTTTAACACCATATTTAGAACGAGATCTTTTTCTATTTTTCACACCTGCACAATCCAAAGATCCTCTTACAACATGATAACGAACACCAGGTAAATCTTTTACTCTACCACCACGAATAAGAACAACAGAATGTTCTTGTAAATTATGTCCTTCTCCAGGAATATAAGCTGTAACTTCAAAATTATTTGTTAAACGTACTCTACAAACTTTTCTTAAAGCAGAATTAGGTTTTTTAGGAGTAGTAGTATATACTTTTATACATACTCCTCTTTTTTGAGGACATTTACTTAATGCAGGAACATTATTTTTAAAAATTTTACGAACTCTAGATTTACGTACCAATTGATTAATAGTAGACATTTATTTACCTAAAATATTTTTTTTAAAAAATTTTTAAAATTTTTTAAAACAAAAACATTAAAAACTTTAAAATTTAATAAATTAATAATAAAATTAATATAGACTTTAAATTAATATATTACTACATTTTATTCATTTATCCAATAAATACCAATAACTTCAAATAAATATTAAAAAATATTTTATACACTAAATATATGTTATATAATATATATTGTATAATATAAAATATAGCGTGTTGGCAGAGAGGTAATGCAATGGATTGCAAATCCATAAATCTCGGTTCAATTCCGAGACACGCTTAATATATTAATACCCGAGTGGTGAAACTGGTAGACACAAGGGACTTAAAATCCCTCGGTTATATTTTAACCTTGCGGGTTCAAATCCCGCCTTGGGTAATATTAACTATTTTAAAATGTCTAATATAAAAATATTAACTTATCCTAATAAAAAATTAAGAAAAAAATCTAAAAAAGTAACAAAATTTAACATTAAATTAAAAAAAATAATATCAAATATGTTTAAAGTAATGTACCATTATAACGGTATTGGATTAGCTGCAATACAAATAAACATAAATAAATCAATAATTATAATAGATATAAAAAAAAAAAAAAATTCCAAATTAATATTAATCAATCCTAAAATTTTAAAACATAGAGGATATATTGAAACAACAGAAGGATGTTTATCTATACCAAACTTTTCTTATAAAATAAAAAGATTTAATTATTTACATATAAAAGCTAAAAACATAAAAGGCAAAAAAATAAAATTAAAAACAAAAGGACTATTATCTGTATGTATACAACATGAAATAGACCATATTAAAGGTAAATTATTTATAGATTATATAAATTAATAAAAATGAAAAAAAAATTAAGAATTCTTTTTTTCGGTACTCCAGAATTTGGAGCATATCAATTAAATAATATTATTAAAAATACTAATCATAAAATTATAGCTGTAGTAACAAAAAAAGGAAACATAAAAAAAAAAAATCCAGTAGAATTAATTGCTAAAAAAAAAAAAATTAAAATTTTTAAACCAACTTCAATAAAAAAAATTAAAAAATTAAAAAATAAATTTAAAAAATTAAATATAGATATTATTTTGATAATATCTTATGGATTTATATTACCTAAAAAAATTATTAATATACCAAAATTAGGATGTTTTAATTTACATGCTTCATTATTACCAAGATGAAGAGGATCATCTCCTATACAAAAAGCAATATTATTTGGAGACAAATATTCTGGAATAACATTCATTAAAATTAATGAATTTACAGATTCAGGTAATATAATATATCAAAAAAAATGTAAAATTAAAAAAAAATTTAATTATAAAAAATTATATAAAAAAATTCAAAAAATTAGTACCAAAAAATTACCTATTATTTTAAAAAAAATATTAAAAAATAAATATACTGAAACACAACAAAATAAAAATAATATAACTTATGCTTTTAAAATTAAAAAACATGAAGGATTAATAAATTGAAAAAAAGATTCAGCAATAAATATAGAAAGAAAAATAAGAGCATTTCATATATGACCAAAAACATTTTTCTATCATAAAAAATATATTATATTTATATGATCTGTAAAAATTAAAAAAATTAAAAATAAAAATTTTAAACCAGGACAAATATTAGAATACAATAAAAAAAAATTAACAATATTTACAAAAAAATCTTTTTTAATTAAAATTAAAAAACTTCAATTAAATAATTGTAAAAAAATGAAAATTTCAGAATTAATAAACTCAAAACCTAATTTATTTATTAAAAATCAAATATTATAATTTTTTAATTTTCCTTAATATTTCAAAAACTATAATACCAACAGACACAGAAACATTTAAAGAATTAACTTTCTTAATTGGTATTTTAAATAAAAAATTACATTTTTCTTTTATTTTTTTTTTAATACCTTTTTCTTCAGAACCAAATACCAAAGCTATTGAATTATAATTACAAAAATTAATTTCATAAAGAGATTTTTTAGATTTTATATCAGCACCTAATATTAAAAAATTATATTTATACAATAAATTAATAATAATTTTTAAATTATTTATAGTAATAATAAAAATTTTATATATTGAACCAACAGAAACTTTATGTACAATATTATTTTCTATAGAAACAGAGTTATATTTAGTAATAATAATAACATCTATATTAGCAGCTACAGCTGTTCGAATACATGAACCTAAATTATATGGATCAGTTATCCTATCAAATATTAAAAAAAAATGTTTTTTATTACCTTTAATAAAATTTATTAAATCAATAATATTATTTGAAAACATTTTTTTTTTTTTTACATAAGCAATAATACCTTGATGATTCAATAAACTAAATTTTTTAAAAAAACCATTATTAACAATTTTATAAGATATATTTTTAATATTTAAAATTTTTATAATTTTAATAAATTTTTTATTATTTTTATTAATTAAAAATATTTTTTTAATATATTCAAATTTAAATTTAATTAAATTTTTTACAGTATTAAAACCATAAAAATAATTACTATTTTTAATCATACTTTTTATTAACCAAATATTTTTTTATAAAAGAATATTTTTTAAATAAACTTAAAAAATAAATTTTAGACACTAAAATTTTAAAATAATAATTTTTACCATCATTACTCCATTCTTTAAATAAAACTTCTTTTTTATATAAAATATTTCTCATAAAAAAAGATAAATTTAAAGGAACACAAATTAAATACTTTTTTTTACTGGAAAACAAATAAAAATTAATTATATCATATAAAAAATTAATTCCTAAACTATATTTAGCAGAAATCCAAACTTTAATAGGTAAATTTAAATTATTTAAATCAACTTTAATTTCAAAATTTTTAAATTTATCAATTTTATTCATAACTTGAATTACAGGTACATTATAAACATTAATTTCATCTAATATAGCATTAACAATATTAATATAATCCAAAAAATATAAATTAGAAGAATCTATAATATGAAAAATTAATTTAGAATAACAAATTTCATTTAAAGTACTTTTAAAAGCACTTTTTATACTATTAGGTAAATTACGTATAAAACCAATAGTATCTGATAATAATACATTAGAATTAAATTTAAATATATTAATTTTTCTTATATATGTATTTAAAGTAGAAAAATAACCTTTATGTAATTTGAAATTAGAATCAGTTAATAAATTAAATAAAGTAGATTTACCTGAATTAGTATATCCTACTAAAGAAATTACAGGTACATTAAATTTATTACGTAATTTAACACTTTTATTTTTTTGATTAGATATTTTAAATATACAATTATTAATAAATTTAATTCTCTTTTTAATTATTCTCCTATCTATTTCAATTTGTTTTTCTCCTGGACCAGATATATATTTAATACCACCTCTTTGACGTTCTAAATGACTTCATCTTTTAATTAATCTTGTACTCAAATAATTTAAATATGCTAATTCAACTTGAAGCTTAGCATAATTTGTATTAGCTCTTTTTTTAAATATATTTAATATTATAGAAGTTCTATTTAAAATAGAACATTTAAAAATATTTTTTAAATTATATTCTTGTGTACTCTTTAAAACTAAATTAATAACTACTTTTTTAAAATTAAATTTTTTAATAATTAAAATTATTTCATTAATTTTACCTAAACCTAAAAAATACTTTTTATTAGGATATCTAATATTAACTTCTAATAGTTTTTTAATATTTAATCCAGAAGAAAAAATTAATTTTTTAAATTCTTTTTTTTCAATTATATTTTTTTTATTAAAATATATAAAAATAACTAAAACATCATTTATATTCAAAAATAAATACCTTTTAATAAATTAATTTAATAATAAAATTAAATATTTTAATAACTTCACTTTCATAATTTAAACCATTATAAATAATTTTAAAACCATCAGGTCATTTTTTTAATCAAGTTAATTGTTTTTTAATTAAAAATATAGTACTACTAATAGTTTTATTAATCATTTCTATATAAGAAATTTTTTTATCAATATATAATCACATTTGTTTATAACCAATACATTTAATTGAAGGTTTATTTATATCCAAATCTTTACGCATATATAAATTAAACACTTCATCTTCAAATCCAGAAGATAACATTTTATAAAACCTACTTTTTATTATTTTAATTAATTCATTTTTATTTTGTGGTAAAATAATTATTTTATATATATTAAAATTTAAACTTAATTTATTAATATTTTTAAAATAAGAAATATTTTTTTTAGTCATTAAAAATACTTCTAAATTACGTATAATTCTATATTTATCATTTAAATGAATATTTTTATACATAGAAAAATCTATAATTTTTAAAATATTATATAAATAATTACAACCAAATTTAACAGATAAATAATTTATATAAGAACGTATTTTATAATTAGACTTAGGTAATAAATATAATCCATTAAATATAATATTAAAATACATCATAGTACCACCTACTAATAAAGGAATTTTTTTCTTAATAAAAATAATATCATTTAATTCCTTAATTAAATCAATAAAAAATTTTTTTACTGAATAACAATCATTAGGATTAATAATATTAACAAGTCTATGAGGAAAATATTTTAATTCTAAATAACTTGGTTTAGCAGTACCTATATTTAAATCTCTATAAATTAAACCAGAATCAACACTAATTAATTCTAATGGTAAAATTTTACATAATTCCATTGCTATACGACTTTTACCAATACCAGTAGGACCAAGAATACAAAAAATTTTCGGGATATTTTTGTTTATAATCATATATCATCAAAAAAATAAAAAAATAATTTATTAAAATTTAAAAAATAAAAACTTTTCTTTTTAAATTTATATTTAGAATTTATTCAATAACTATGAAAATTAAATATTAATTTCATTGAATTAAATCTATCTCACCCATCATTATTAATTATATAATAAGATAATCAATATACTATTGACGAAACATTTTTATTTTTTTTTATAAATTTCATAAAAGAAAAAAAAAATTTTTTAAAATTTAAATTAACCAAATATATTGGAATACTTTTTATTAAAAGAAAATTATTTTTATAACATATATTAATTCCTAATCTATACAAAATAAAAAATATTTTTATATCCTTTAAAAATTTTTCTTTAGAAAAAAAAAATTTTAATTGATTTATTTTTTTCGCTTCAATTTTTTTTTTTTTTTTTTTTAAAATTAAAATATTTAAATAATAAAATATATATAACAAATCTGAAATTATTAATAATCCATTTTTTTTAACAGAAAATATAAAACGTTTATTAAAAATATTTATTATATTTCCAAAATAAATTGAAAAATAATGTATATAATTATTTAAAAAACATTTATTTATATTTAAATTAATTCAAATATTTTTATTTTTATATACATTTCTATTAATATTTTTATTAATATTTTTAAAAAAATTTTTTAAACTATTATCTAATCTTCTTAAAATTAAAGTAGAATTTAAAAAAATTATTTTACTTTTATCAGGACATAAATTTATATTAATATATTTACTTTCAATAGAAAAAAATAATATATAAGAAAAAAATATATTTTTATTTAAAAAATCTTTTAAAAAATTATTTAATATTAAATATAATAAATTATCATTAGAAATAATTCGATTATTTAAAAAAATTAATTTAATATTTTTAATATTATTACTTTTTAAAATATATCCTTTTAATAAAAAATATTTATCATGTATATATATATATTGGTAATCAAAAATAAATTTATCACCATATATATATTTAATACGATCTAATATATTTAATTTATCTTTTTCATATTTAGTAAAAAAATTTTTATATAAAATATTATCTCTATATATTGAAAAATTTATTTTATAATTAGATAAAGCAAAAAAATTTATAATTTTTTTAATATAAAATCATTCATTATTATTTGAAATTAATAACTCTTTACTTTTAATAAAATTATTTAAAAATATATTTTTAACATTTACTATAGTACCAAAATTATGAGATATAGGTTTTATATTAAAATTTAATAAATTATTTTTATTATTAAATAATAATCAACCATAATTATCATTATTATATATAAATTTAGACGAAATACTAAAATGAGATATAGAACTTATACAAGATAATGCCATACCTCTAAAACCAAAAGTTTTTAAATATAATAAATCATATAAACTATATATTTTATTAGTTGTATATTTTTTAACAGATAAAAATAAATCTTTTTTAGATATACCTATACCATTATCTATCACTTTAATTAAATTTAAACCATTATTTAAAATTTCTATTTTTATTTTTGTAGATTTAGCATCTAAACTATTTTCCAATAATTCTTTTAAAATATCAGAAGCACTATTTATAAGTTCCCCAGTAGAAATTTTTCTAATAATTTCTTCAGATAAAAATTTAACATTTTTCATAAAATTTATTTATTCTTTAATATACATAATTTATTTACAAAATTATTTATACCTAAATAAATATATTTAGCTAATTGATATTGATATGATTCATTAATTAATTTTTTTTCTTCTATAGGATTACTTATATAACCTACTTCTATTAAAATAGAAGGTATATAAAATAAAGATAAAATAAATAAATTATCATATTGTAAATAATTTTTATGTAATAAGACTACATTACGAAATTTATTAATTATTTCCAAAGCTAAATTTAAATTTAATTTACTAACTTCATTAATAATACTAAACAAAAAATTATTTAATTTATTACTTTTAATATTATTTATATATTTATATTTATTAAATCAAATAGAAGCTCCTTTAATATATTTATTTTTATATATTGAATTAACATGTATAGATAATAATAAATTTGCATTTTTAATACGTACTATACGTAAACGATCTTTAAGAGAAACATAATTATCTTTATATCTAACTAAAAAAACTTTAAATTTTTTATTTAAATTTAAAAAATAAAATAGTTTTTTAGATATTAATAAAGTAATATCCTTTTCTTTAGAACCATTAAAACCTATAGCTCCAGGATCATAACCACCATGACCAGGATCTATTACAATATTAAATTTACATATCTTTTTTTCTTTTTTAACATATTTTAATTTCAAATTTTTATTTATTTTATTTAAAAAAATATTTTTTTCACTTAAAAAAAAAATATTTTTACTTTCTACTAATAAATTAAAAAATAAATTTTTTAAAAAAAATAATAATAAAATTATAAAATATAACATTAAATAACAATATTTAAAATATTTTTACCTAAATTAGAAAAAGATTTTACTAAAATAATACGCTTATTTTTATTTAAATAATAAAAATAAAAACACAAATCAGAAGAAGGTAATAAACTTAAAAATTTATCAGCTCATTCTACTAAACATATATTATTTCTATCAAAATAATCATATATTCCAATATCAAACAATTCACTTGATGATAAAATACGATATAAATCAAAATGATAAATTAAATAATTTGTACATTTATATTCATTTATTAAAGTATAACTAGGACTATTAATTAATCCTTTAAAACCAAAATTTTTTATTAATAATCTACAAAAAAAAGATTTTCCAACACCTATATCACCGCAAAAATATAAAAAAACAGGTTCTTTAATTAAAGAGCAAAATTTATTTGCTAATATAATAATATCATTAATATTCTTTATTAAAAAAATTTTCTTATTCATAAAATTATATTAAGCGGAAAACGAGACTCGAACTCGTGACCCTAACCTTGGCAAGGTTATACTCTACCAACTGAGCTATTTCCGCAAAAATTATTACTTATAAAATACTTACGATAATACATTAACTCATAAACAGAATTTTTTATATCAGATAAAGCAGTATGTTTTTTTTTAAAATTAATATTAATTTTAATATTTGGAAATCATCTTAAAATTAATTCTTTTATAGTACTTACATCAATATATCTATAATGAAAATAAGACTCTAAATTAGGCATATATTTAAATAAAAATCTTCTATCTTGTGCAACTGTACTACCACAGATAGGAGAAACTCCTTTAGGAACTCATTTTTTTAAAAACTTAATTGTTTGATATTCTGCTTTAAATTCATTAATAAAACTTTTTTTAACTTTATTAATAAGACCAGTATTACTATGAATACGAAAATTCCATTTATTCATTTTATTTAAAAAATACTCTTTTTGAAATAAAACCATATTAGGTCCTTCTGATAATATATTTAAATTACTATCTGTAACTAAAGTAGCAATTTCTATAATTTTATGCTTATCAGGATTTAAACCAGTCATTTCTAAATCTATTCAAATCAAATTTTTATTACTATTTAAAAACATAAACTCAACCATAAAAAATAATCGGTACGAACGGGACTCGAACCCGTGACCCCCAGCGTGACAGGCTGGTATTCTAACCGACTGAACTACCGCACCTATTTTTTTCTAGCAATGTCTTACTCTCACATAAGAAAATCTTACACTACCATCAGCGCTGTAACTTTTCACTTCTGAGTTCGGAATGGATTCAGGTGGTACAATTACGCTATTTTCGCTAGAAAATAATTAAAACATTTTTAAGTTGTGAAGTTAAGCCTCACGGGTAATTAGTATTAGTTAGCTCAACATATCACTATGCTTACACACCTAACCTATCAACGTCATAGTCTATGACAACCCTTCAGGAAAAATATTTTTTCTGGGAAACCTTATCTTAGGGTAAGTTTCGCACTTATATGCTTTCAGTGCTTATCTTTTCTGTACTTAGCTACCAGGCAATGCTATTGGTATAACAACCTGAACACCATAGGTACACCCATTCCGGTCCTCTCGTACTAGGAACAGATCCCTTCAAGTTTCCAACGCCTACGGCAGATAGGGACCGAACTGTCTCACGACGTTCTAAACCCAGCTCGCGTACCACTTTAAATGGCGAACAGCCATACCCTTGGGACCGACTACAGCCCCAGGATGTGATGAGCCGACATCGAGGTGCCAAACACCGCCGTCGATATGAACTCTTGGGCGATATCAGCCTGTTATCCCCGGAGTACCTTTTATCCGTTGAGCGATGGCCTTTCCATACAGAACCACCGGATCACTAAGACCTGCTTTCGCATCTGTTCGCGCCGTCACGCTCACAGTCAAGCCAGCTTATGCCTTTGCACTAAAATCACGATTTCCGATCGTAATTAGCTGACCTTTGTACTCCTCCGTTACTCTTTAGGAGGAGACCGCCCCAGTCAAACTACCCACCAGACATTGTCCTCATTCCGGATAACGGAATTAAGTTAGAATAATAAATATTAAAGGGTGGTATTTCAAGGACGATTCCACAAAAACTAGCATCTTTGCTTCACTATCTCCCACCTATCCTACACAATAACACTCAATATTCAATATCAAGCTATAGTAAAGGTTCACGGGGTCTTTCCGTCTTGCCGCAGGTATACTGCATCTTCACAGCAATTTCAATTTCACTGAGTCTCGGGTAGAGACAGTCTGGCCATCATTATGCCATTCGTGCAGGTCGGAACTTACCCGACAAGGAATTTCGCTACCTTAGGACCGTTATAGTTACGGCCGCCGTTCACCGGGGCTTCAATCAAAAGCTTCAAATTAAAATTTTAACTTTCTTTATTAACCTTCCGGCACCGGGCAGGCATCACACCGTATACTTCCACTTTAGTGTTTGCACAGTGCTGTGTTTTTAATAAACAGTTGCAGCCAGCTATTATCTTAGACTAATTTCAGCTATAAAAGTAAATTTTTTCACTTAATATTAGTGTGCCTTCTCCCAAAGTTACGGCACTATTTTGCCTAGTTCCTTTACCCGAGTTCTCTCAAGCGCCTTAGTATATTCTACCTAACCACCTGTGTCGGTTTATAGTACGATTTAATATTATTTTAAAGTTTAGAGGATTTTCTAGGAAGCATGGTATTAGTTACTTTAACTTTTTCAAGTCTAGTCATAATGTCTCAACGTATACAATATTCGGTTTTACCTAAATATTCATCTACACACTTAAACTAAGATACCCATACTTAGCTAACCTAACCTTCTCCGTCCCCCCATAACAAAATAATATAAGTACAGGAATATTAACCTGTTATCCATCAACTACGCTTTTCAGCCTCATTTTAGGGATCGACTTACCCTGCCCCGATTAACGTTGGACAGGAAACCTTAGTTTTTCGGCGAGTAGGTTTTTCACCTACTTTATCGTTACTCATGTCAGCATTCGCACTTCTGATACCTCCAATATATTTTTCAATATATCTTCAACAGCTTACAGAACGCTCCCCTACCCAATATATATTACAAAATATATTGCCGCAGCTTCGGTACATAATTTAGCCCCGTTACATCTTCCGCGCAAGACGACTCGACTAGTGAGCTATTACGCTTTCTTTAAATGATGGCTGCTTCTAAGCCAACATCCTAGCTGTTTTAGCCCTCTCACATCGTTTACCACTTAACTATGATTTAGGGACCTTAGCTTGCGATCTGGGCTGTTTCCCTTTCCACACTGGATCTTAGCACCCAATGTGTGTCTCCTATGATAAAATCTATCGTATTCGGAGTTTGCATCAGATTGGTAGACCGGTAAGATCCCCTAACTGAAACAGTGCTCTACCCCAATAGATCAAAATCCATAAGGCACTACCTAAATAGTTTTCGGGGAGAACCAGCTATCTCCCGGTTTGATTGGCCTTTCACCCCTAACCACAAGTCATCCGCTGATTTTTCAACATCAGTCGGTTCGGTCCTCCAATCAGTATTACCTAATCTTCAACCTGCTCATGGCTAGATCACCGGGTTTCGGGTCTATATCTTACAACTAACGCCCATAATTTAGACTCGGTTTCCCTACGGCTCCCTATTTTAAAAGTTAACCTTGCTATAAAATATAACTCGCTGACCCATTATACAAAAGGTACGCAGTCACATCATAAACTCAATGCTCCTACTGTTTGTACGTATACGGTTTCAGGTTCTATTTCACTCCCCTAACCGGGGTTCTTTTCACCTTTCCCTCACGGTACTAGTTCACTATCGGTCAATCAGTAGTATTTAGCTTTAGAGGATGGTCCCCCTATCTTCAAACAAGATTACTCGTGTCTCGTTATACTTAATAGAACAATAAATAATTATATTTTAATATACAGGACTATCACCTTATATTGTTAATTTTTCCAAATTATTCTAATAATATAAATATTTAATAAATGCTCCTAGCTAATCCCATTTCGCTCGCCGCTACTTAGGGAATCTCAATTGATTTCTTTTCCTCAAGATACTTAGATGTTTCAGTTCTCTTGGTTCGCCTTACTAATCTATTTTATTCAATTAGTAATAATATAGCATTACCTATATTAGGTTAACCCATTCGGATATTACCGATTAAACGCTTCATATCAGCTCATCGATACTTTTCGCAGATTAGCACGTCCTTCATCGCCTCTGATTGCCAAGGCATCCACCATATACGCTTAATTACTTAACTTCACAACTTAAAAATGTCTCACATCAATTTTAAAAGAAGACGTCCCCTAGGGGATTCGAACCCCTGTTGTCGCCGTGAAAGAGCGATGTCCTAAGCCTCTAGACGAAGAGGACTTATAAATCCATTTATTTATAACTACAGATAACTTATATGAACACCTACAATAATTATCATTATAATAAGGAGGTGATCCAACCGCAGGTTCCCCTACGGTTACCTTGTTACGACTTCACCCCAGTCATGAATCACAAAGTGGTAAATGCCCTCCTACTAAATTAATAGTAGGTTAAACTATTCACTTCTTTTGCAACACACTCCCATGGTGTGACGGGCGGTGTGTACAAGGCCCGGGAACGTATTCACCGTGACATTCTGATTCACGATTACTAGCGATTCCAACTTCATGAAATCGAGTTGCAGATTTCAATCCGAATTAGGGCGCACTTTATGAGATTTGCTTACTTTTACAAGCTTGCTTCTCTTTGTATACGCCATTGTAGCACGTGTGTAGCCCTGGTCGTAAGGGCCATGATGACTTGACGTCATCCCCACCTTCCTCCAATTTATCATTGGCAGTTTTCCTTGAGTTCCCAGCTTTATCTGTTGGCAACAAAGAATAAGGGTTGCGCTCGTTATAGGACTTAACCATACATTTCACAACACGAGCTGACGACAGCCATGCAGCACCTGTCTCAGCGCTCTCGAAAGCACTTTCACATTTCTGCAAAATTCGCTGGATGTCAAGACCAGGTAAGGTTCTTCGCGTTGCATCGAATTAAACCACATGCTCCACCGCTTGTGCGGGCCCCCGTCAATTCATTTGAGTTTTAACCTTGCGGTCGTACTCCCCAGGCGGTCAATTTAACGCGTTAGCTACGAAAGCCATAATATAAAAAAATTACAACCTTCAAATTGACATCGTTTACGGCATGGACTACCAGGGTATCTAATCCTGTTTGCTCCCCATGCTTTCGCACTTTAGTGTCAGTATTCGTCCAGAAGACCGCCTTCGCCACTGATATTCCTCCAGATATCTACGCATTTCACCGCTACACCTGGAATTCCATCTTCCTCTACGATACTCTAGTTTATCAGTTTCAAATACAATTCCTAAGTTAAGCTCAGGGATTTCATATCTGACATAATAAACCACCTACATGCTCTTTACGCCCAGTAATTCCGATTAACACTCGCATCCCCCGTATTACCGCGGCTGCTGGCACGGAGTTAGCCGATGCTTCTTCTGTAAGTAACGTCAAATATATAAAGTATTAATTTATATATCTTCTTTCTTACCGAAAGTATTTTACAACCCTAAGGTCTTCATCATACACGCGGCATAGCTGCATCAGGGTTTCCCCCATTGTGCAATATTCCCCACTGCTGCCTCCCGTAGGAGTCTGGACCGTATCTCAGTTCCAGTGTGGCTGATCATCCTCTCAGACCAGCTAAGGATCATTGCCTAGGTAAGCCTTTACCTTACCTACTAGCTAATCCTGTCTAAGCTCATCTAAAGACATGAGGTCTTTAAAGATCCCCCACCTTTAATTATTTAATATTTAAAAAAAATAACATTATAAGGTATTAGCTAAAGTTTCCAATAGTTATCCCTCTTCTTTAGGTAGATTCCTAGATTTTACTCACCCGTACGCCACTCGCCATCAAATAGTAAACTATTTATGTTGCCGTTCGACTTGCATGTGTTAGGCTTGCCGCTAGCGTTCAATCTGAGCCATGATCAAACTCTTCAAAACAAAACAAACTATTAATTTTAATTTTTAAAAAAAACTAAAAATTAAAATATTTAAATAATGTAAAAATTGTAGGTGCTCATATAAATTATCTATTTTAAAAGAACTAAAAACTATAAAACTTATAAATATAATATACCAAAAAAAAAAAAATAAAACAAGTTTTTAAAAACATTTAAATAGAAATAATTTTAATAAAAAAATCAAATTTTTTTTTTTTATATAAATGTATAAAAATTTTATACTCAGATAAATATTTTAAAGGACCATTAGGTAAAATAACAAAATTTTTAGGAATATTAAAATTTATTTTATTAGATATAATTTTAGATATATAATTAGAATTTATCGAACCAAATAACCTATTATTTTTACTACATTTAGATTTAATAATTAAAGGAGATAAAGAAAAAATTTTTTTATATAACAAATTTATTTCATATAATTCTTTTCTTTTTATTTCTAAAATAGAAGACATTTGTTCATTAAATTTTTTAATATTTTCTGAAGTAGCATATATAGCTATATCATAAGGAATTAAATAATTTCTTGCATAACCAGACTTAACATTCACTATATTACCTACCTTACCTAATTTATTTTTACTTAATAAAATTATTTTTACCATGATAAAACCTTAAAATTATTTATGTAAATCAGTATAAGCTAATAAAGATAAATATCTAGCACATTTTATAGATTTAGATATCAATCTTTGATATTTAACAGAAATTCCAGTAACTCTACTAGGAATAATTTTATTACATTCTGTAATATAATTTTTTAATAAATCTATATTTTTATAATCTATATTATGTTCTTTTTTACCTTTAAAAGGGCAATATTTTTTACGTTGATTAAATCTAAACATTTTTATTTTAACCTAATTTATTTATTTTTATCACCTAAATACATAATAGAATTTTTTTTAATAGCACATTTTTTTTTTATAAATATAAATCTTAATATACTTGAATTTAATTTAAAATCATTTTTTAATTTTTTCATAACATGAACACTAACTTCTATATTCATTAATATATAATGTGCTTTATAATATTTTTTAATAGAATAAGCTAAATACCTTAAACCTCAATTTTCTAATCTATGAATTACTCCATCACCATTATTT
The DNA here is from genome assembly GCA_036689555.1 of Candidatus Stammera capleta. Taxonomy (GTDB): domain Bacteria; phylum Pseudomonadota; class Gammaproteobacteria; order Enterobacterales; family Enterobacteriaceae; genus Stammera; species Stammera capleta_U. The sequence continues at coordinate 28,054 of CP144856.1, read as the reverse complement.
ATAATATTTGAATAATATTTAATTATATCATTTATATATAAACTTTTATTAGGATAAACTAAAAAAACAATTTCATAATGACGCATATAAAATTCCTAAACAAAATAAATTATTTTTTACTACAAATAAATTGTAATTTTTTAATTTTTTTAAATAACTTTTTTACAGATAAATCATTTAAATTAATACGTAATATTATATCAAAGATCATATTATGTTTCTTATTAAAACATAAATTATTTTTAATTAAAAATTTTTTATCTAAATGATTTAAAATTATTTCTTTAAATTTTTTATTATAAATACTTAAAATTGATTCAGAAATACCTATTTTTTTTAAAATATTAATACCAAAACTTGTATAACAAATACCATCTTTAATTTTATATAATAAAATTAAATCATTATTTTTGATAATATAATCAAAATAAATATTTTTAACATTTTTAAATAAATTACTTATTTTAGTTAATTCAAAAAAATGTGTAGAAAATAATAACATAGGTTTAATATTTTTAACTATAAAATATAAACAAGACCAAGCTAAAGATAAACCCTCATAATAAGAAGTACCTCTACCCATTTCATCTATTAAAACTAAGCTATTAAAAGTAGCACAATTAATTATATTAGATATTTCACTCATTTCAACCATAAAAGTAGATTTATTATTAGATATATCATCTGAAAAACCTATTCTAGTTAAAATTTTATCTATAGGACCAATTAATAAAATATCAGCAGGAACATAACAACCTATATAAGCCATAATACATATTATGGCAATTTGTCTCATATAAGTACTTTTTCCTCCCATATTAGGACCAGTAATAACTAAAAATCTTTTATTTTTATTTAAATAAATACTATTAGGTATAAAATTATTTTTAACATTACATTCAACTATAGGATGACGACCATTAATAATTTTAAGAAAACTATCAGAAACAAAAATAGGTTTTTTATAATTTAATACATAAGATCTATCTAAAAAATTCATTAATACATCTAATTTAGCTATATAATGAGAAAAAATTTTTAAACAATTAATATCTTTTAAAATAATATTTACAATATTATCAAATATATCTTTTTCTAAAACAGAAATTTTTCTTTTTAAATTTATTAAATTATTTTCATAAACTTTTAAATCTGAAATAATATATCTTTCAGAATGTTTTAAAGTTTGATATTTTATATAATTATTAGGTACTAAATATACATCACATTTATTTACCTGAATATAATAACCATGTAAATTATTATAACTTAAAAATAAACTTTTAATACCAGTTTTATTTCTTTCTACTTTTTCTAAGTTAAATATTTTTTTTTTAAAATTTAATATTAATTTACGTAAATTATCTAATTTACTATTATAACCTTCAGAAATAACATTTTTTTTATTTAAATTAGGATCACAAATAGAATTACTAATTAAATTAATAATAGACATTACAAAATCTTTATTTAATATAAAATAATCTATTATTTTAAAATCACTTTTTTTACTAAATAAAAAAATAAAATCTAAAACTAACAATAAATAATCCTTTAAATTTACTAAATCTTTGGAATTAACTGTTTTTAAAGATATTCTACCTAAAATTCTTTCTAAATCTCCTATTTTATTAAAAATTAATCTAATTTTAACAAATCTAGATTTTAAAAACGTCATAATATTATGACGATTATTTAATTCATTAATATCCCTAATAGGAAATAAAATTCATCTTCTTAACATTCTTTTACCCATTGGGGTAACAACATTATCTAAAATATTTAAAAGACTATTTTTAATATTACCAGAAATAGAATCTACTAATTCAAGATTTTTAATAGTAAAAGAATCCATAAAAATAAATTTAGAATCATGAATTAATTTTAATTTATTTACATGAAATAAATTAACAAATTGTGTAGATTTAACATAATTTAAAATACTACCTGCTGAATTTATACCTAAATTATTAGAACAAATACCAAAACAACTAAGATCAATAACATTAAAATGATTTAACAAACAAGTATAATTTTTATTAAAATCAAATTTATTTGAAGATAAAAATTTTATACTATTTAATCATTTAAAATCTTTCAAAAAAACATTCTTTTTACTACAAATAATTTCTGAAGGATTAGTACATAACAAATAATGTTTTAATCTATCTAAACCAAAAATTTCTAATATATAAAATCTTCCAGAAGAAACATCTAAAAAAGAATAACCAAAAATATTTTTATTATCTTTAGATCACAAAGATGCAATATAATTATCCTTAACATTATTTAAGAATTTATCTTCACTAACAGTACCAGGAGTAATAATACGAACAACCTTTCTTTTAATTAATTTATTACTTAAAATATTATTATTAACTTGATTACACAAAACTATAGATTCACCTAAATTAATTAATTTAGAAATATATACATCTAATGAACGTAATGGAATTCCAGCCATAGGAACATCCTTTTGTTTTACAAACTTTTTTTTAGTTAAACTAATATTTAATAAAGAAGATACTTTTTTAGCATCATCATAAAAAAGTTCATAAAAATCACCTATCTGATAAAATAATAAAATATTTGGATATTTATTTTTAATTTTTAAATATTGTTTAATAATAGGTACCATATTAATATATTTTAAAAAAAATATTAACGTTTAGAATATTGAGGTCTACAACGAGATTTACGAAAACCATATTTTTTTCTTTCAACTTTTCTAGAATCACGAGTAATTAAACCAGCATTTTTTAAAATAACACGCAAATTATTATCATACTTTAATAAAATTTTAGTTATAGCATGTCTTATAGCAAATGCTTGACTAGAAATACCACCGCCATTTACTGTAACATAAAAATTAAATTTATTTATATAACTATAATCATTAATAATTTTAAAAGGATAAAAAATTAATAATTGTTTAATTTTATCTTTAAAATATTTTTTAAAATCAATTCCATTAATCAAAAACTTATTTTTACCTTCTTTAATAAAAACCCTAGCTGAAGAAGTTTTACGTCTTCCAGTACTATAAAACATTTTATTTAACCTCCTATTATTTTTTAAAAATATTAATTAATACCGGTTTTTGAGCATATTGTTTATAATAATTACCAGAATATATTTTCAATCTTTTTAATTTTTTATTAGATATAATATTTTTAGGTAACATACCTTTTATAGCATGTCTTATAATAAATTCAGGAGATTTACTTAACATTTCACTAAATGAAATATATTTTATACTACCTACATAACCACTATGAAAATAATATCTTTTATTTTTAAATTTATTACCTGTAACTAATATTTTACTAACATTAATTAAAATAATATAATCACTATTATTTATATAAGGTAAATAATTAGATTTATTTTTACCTATTAATATACAAGCTATTCTACTAATTAATCTACCTAAAATTTTATTTTTTGCATCAATTAAATATCACATATTATTAAAATTAAATTTTATTTAATCCACCTATAATCATAGAATCTATTTTTAAAGAAGGTTGACCAACACTAACAGGAATATTTTGATTATCTTTACCACATATACTATTACCATTATCAAAACTAAAATCATTAGCTACCATACTAATATTATTCATAATTTCTATTATAGAACCTATTAAAGTAGCACTTTTTATAGGATTACATATTTTACCTTTTTTAATTAAATAACCTTCTAAAATAGTAAAAACAAACTTACCTGAAGTAATATCTACTTGACCACTAGATAAATTAGCTATATAAACACCATAATTAACACTTTTAATTAAATCTAAAAAATTACTTGAACCATTTTTTAAATAAGTATTAGTCATTCTAGGAATAGGTAAAAAAGCATAAGATTCTCTTCTAGAATTACCAGTAGATTTTAAATTCATTAATTTAGCATTAAATTTATCTAAAATAAAAGATTTTAAAATACCATTTTCTATAAGTATAGTTTTTTTACCTAAAATACCTTCATCATCAATATTTAATGAACCCTTTAAATTTAATAAAGTACTATCATCAACAACAGTACATAAATTAGAAGCTACTTTAGTATTCATTAAATTACTGTATACTGATATACCCTTACGTATAAAATCACCTTCTAAACCATGACCAACTGCTTCATGTAATAAAACACCAGGAGAACCTGAACCAAGAATTACTGGAAATTTTCCTGAAGGAGCATTTATAGCATATAAGTTATTCATACCTATTCTAATAGCTTCTTTAGCTCAATATTTAACAACAGATTTACCATTGTAATATTTATTAATTAAATCTTCATATAAATATCGTCCTCCTCCACCACTAAAACCTATTTCTTGATAACCATTTTTTTCTAATTGTACTTTAAAAGATATATTTATTAAAGGCCTAACATCACCCACACAAACACCATCAGTTGAAACAATTAATATAATGTCATAAGTATTAATTAAATTAATTGAAACATAATTAACATAAGAATTAGATTTTCTAATATAATTATCTAAATAAAATAACAAATCAATTTTATCTTTATTACAAGAAAAATTTATAGAACTTTTATTTTTATAAAAAAGATTTTTTTCAGGAACAAAACAAATTTTTTTTATTTTTTTAAATTTTAAATTATTAAAAATACTTTTTATATTATTAATTAAATTTAATATTGACTTAAAATTTACATTACTAGAATAACTAAAACTTATTTGATCACCAAAAATAATTCTTACCCCAATTCCATTATTAATACATATAGAACTATTTTTAATTAATTTTTCTTCTAAAAATAAAGATTCAGTAACAGAATTTTGAAAATATAAATCACCATAACTTAAACCTTTTAAATATAAATTAGAAATTAAATCTAATAAATTAGATTCAGATAAATTATTTTTATCTAAAATATTTTCATAAACAATACTACTCATTTTATCACTCTAAATTATTAATAATTTTATTTTTTTTTTTTAAATAGAATATTTATAATAAAAAATCATAAAAAACCATCAAAAAAAGAATTTATTAAAATAAATTTATTTTTATTAACAATAAAAAAAAAATTATCAATAAAAAAAGTAAATATTCTAACTAAAAAAGAAAAAAGAATAACTAAATAAAACATACGAAAAGAAAAAAAAAATAATAATTTTTTCTTTAAAAAAAAAATTATTAAAGTAGATAAAAAATAAATTAATAAAGTTCTACCTAAAAAAAAATTTAAAAAAATATCATATAAAAACAATAAAAAAAATATGTAATAATTTTTAAAAACTAAAAAATTTATATTTAAAAAATATAAATATATAATATTCAGAATAGAAATTTTTATATCTAATACATCTTTAAAATAAAAAAATAAATCTATTATATTAAATTTAAACATAAATATAAAACATCTAAATTAATATTAATTAAATAAAAAAACAAAATTTAAATCATTTAAATCTAAAAAATATTTAACATCAGCAACTAAAAAACCATTTACCAAATCTAAATAAACATTATCTACTATACCAACAGGATAACCTGAAAAAAAGAAATTATCAATTTGAGGTAAAACTATAATATCACCTAATTTAACATCAGAATCAATAGGAAAATCATTAATTTTCATATTATTATTACAACCATAACCCATAATAATAGAATTTATATTATTTCTCAAAATACTAACAGGAAAAACACTATTTTTATTACAAATTAATTGTACTTTACTAAAAAAATTTCCAGAATAAATTACTTTACCTAACATATTAAAATTATTAAATAATAAACTACCATATTTAATAGCAGGATCATAAATATGATTAATAAATATTTCATCAATATTATTTAAATAATAAAAAAAAATTTTTACAAGAATAAAATTATTAATTTTTTTTTTTAATAGAGGAAAATGTAACATTTTACGAAAAAAAATATTTTCTAATTTTAAAGAAGTTAAATTTAAAAAAAAACCTTTTAAATACATATATTTTTTTTTTAATATAATATTTTCTTCATAAATTTTTTCTAAATCACTTAAATAAATAATTTTATTTTTTATAAAAAATTTAACATTATTAAATATATAATAATAAAAAAAAATAATTCTATCTGTATAAAAATAAATTTTATTAGATAAATTATAATAAAAATCAAAAAATAATAAACATATAGAAAAAAAAATAACAATTAAAAACCAAAAAAAATTATTCTCTTTTTTAAAAAACATAAAATTATCTTTTAAATTATTCATTACTAAATAAATCACCATTATGTACATCTATCATCTCTAATGCTTTACCTCCTCCTCTAGCTACACATGTAAGAGGATCATCAGCTATAATTACTGGTATACTAGTTTCTTCAATTAATAAACGATCTAAATTTTTTAATAAAGCACCCCCACCAGTAAGTACCATACCTCTTTCAGAAATATCTGAAGCTAATTCAGGAGGACATTGCTCTAATGCAACCATAATAGCACTTATTATACCACCTAAAGGTTCTTGTAAAGCCTCTAATATTTCATTAGAATTCAAAACAAAACTTCTAGGAACTCCTTCAGCCATATTTCTACCTCTAACTTCAATTTCCTTAATAGAAGAACAGGGATATGCAGACCCTATTTCATGTTTAATTCTTTCTGCAGTAGCTTCACCTATTAAAGATCCATAATGTCTTCTAATATAACTAATTATAAATTCATCAAATTTATCTCCACCTATTCTAACTGAAGAAGAATATACAACACCATTTAAAGAAATAACTGCTACTTCAGTAGTACCTCCTCCTATATCTACTACCATAGAACCAGTAGCATCAGACACAGGTAAATTAGCTCCTATAGCTGCAGCCATAGGTTCCTCAATTAAAAAAACTTCTCTAGCTCCAGCACCTAAAGCAGATTCCTTAATAGCTCTACGTTCTACCTGAGTAGCTCCTACAGGAACACAAACTAAAACACGAGGACTAGGTCTCATAAAACTATTAGTATGAACTTGCTTAATAAAATATTGTAACATTTTTTCAGTAATAAAAAAATCTGCTATAACACCATCTTTCATAGGTCTAATAGCAGAAATATTACCAGGGGTTCTACCCAACATTTGTTTAGCTTGATAACCAACAGCAGCAACAATTTTTGAAGAACCAATATTATCCTGTTTAATAGCTACTACAGAAGGTTCATTTAAAACAATTCCTTTATTTTTAACATAAATTAAAGTATTTGCTGTACCTAAATCTATAGATAAATCATTAGAAAAAATACCACGAATTTTTTTAAACATTATATTTTATTTCCTAAATAAAACATTAAATTAAATATATTTTACTAAATAATTCAAATAGAATATACTTATAAAAACTTATATAATATAAGTATATTATATATAATTTAAAATTTTATATTTTAAAAAATTAAATTTTATAAACTTAATATATTTAAAATATTGTCTTTTAAAATTAAAAAATAAAATCTAAAAAAAAATAAAAATTTGAAAACATGTACGCTATAATAGAAACAGGTGGAAAACAATATAAAATTAAAAAAGGAGATTATATTATAACAGAAAAAACTAAAAAAAAAGAAAATGAAAAAATAATATTTAAAAAAGTAATTTTAATATTTTATAAAAATAAAATAATAAATAAAAAAAAAATAAAAAAATTTATTATTAAAGGTAAAATAATAAAAAATATAAAAAATAAAAAAATTAAAATATTAAAATTCAAACGTAGAAAACATTATAAAAAAATATTAGGTCACAGACAAAAATTACAAAAAATAAAAATTTGTTCAATAAAAAAAAAATTATATGGCACATAAAAAAGCTGGTGGATCAACTAAAAATGGTAGAGACTCTCATTCTAAAAGATTAGGAATAAAACATTTCGGAGGAGAACATGTAAATGCAGGAAATATAATAATTAGACAAAGAGGAACTAAATTCCACGCAGGATTAAATGTCAAATGTGGAAGAGATTATACACTGTATGCAATTAAAAAAGGAATAGTAAAATTTAAAAAACAAGGTTTTTTAAAAAAAAAATTTGTACATGTAATAGAAAATTAATTTATAAAATACTAAATATTAAAATTTTTTAAAAGGTTTAAAATGACATATACTTTAATGACTAAAGAAGGAGAAAAAAAATTACGTAAAAAACTAAAATATTTAAAAGAAATTAAAAGACCTTCAATAATAATTTCTATATCAAAAGCTAGAGAATTTGGAGATTTAAAAGAAAACTCTGAATACCATGCTGCAAAAGAAGAACAAATAATCTGTGAAAAAAAAATTAAAGATATAGAAAAAAAACTTTTTTATGCACAAATAATAGATATATCAAAAAATAAAAATAAAAATAAAATAATATTTGGATCATTAATAAAATTAATAAATTTAAATAATAAAAAAAAAATTACTTATAGAATAGTAGGAGATGATGAATCTAATATTAAAAAAAATCTTATATCTATTAACTCTCCATTAGGTAAAAAATTATTAGGTAAAAAAAAAAAAAAAATCATCTCTTTAAAAACTATAAAAGGAAACATAAAATATAAAATAATAAATATAGAATAAATTAATAATTTAATTTTAATATTATCTTAAAATAATATTATGAAAAAAAAAAAATGAATTAATATTCAAAAAAATGATAAATATATAAACTTAAAAAAAAAAAAAAATATTATATCTAGATCATGATTTAAACTAAAAGAAATTAACAAAGAATTTAATATAATTAAAAAAAAAAATAATATAATTGATTTAGGTTGTTCACCTGGAGGATGAACACAATTTTTAATTCAAAAAAATAATAAAATAAGTAAAATATTTAGTTGTGATATAAATCCCATAAATAAAAAATTAAAAACAAATTTTATTTTAGGTGATATATGTAAAAAAAAAATATTTAATAAAATAATTAAAAAAACTATAAAATATAAAATACATAATATACTATCAGATATATCACCAAACATTACTGGTATAAAAGAAATAGATAACCCTAAATTTAAAATAATAATTAAAAAAATTTTATATTTATGTAAAAAAAAATTAAAAAAAAAGGAAATTTAGTTATAAAAGTTTTTTTAGGTATAATTTTTTCTTATGCTATTAAAAAAATTAAAAAAATATTCAAAATTGTTAAAGTTAAAAAATTAAAATCTTCACGTAATTTTTCCAAAGAAATATATATAATAGCAAAATATTATAAATGTAATTCTAAATAGAATATAAAACTATATGATAAAAAATTTACTTTTTTGATTAGCATTAACTGTAATAATGATGTCATCATTTCAAAATATAGGACAAAAAAAAAATTATCCTAATATAGAATATTCTAATTTTTTACTAGACATAAAAAAAGACAAAATTCAAGAAGTAAAAATTAATGGTAAAGAAATTAATGTAATAAAAAAAAACTATAAAAAGTATAAAACTTATATTCCAATTAATGACTCAGAATTATTAAATAAATTAATTAACAAAAAAATTAAAATTAGTAGTATACCTAGAAAAGAGCCAAGTTTTATTACTTCAATTTTAGTATCATGATTACCAATAATTTTAATTACTGGATTATGAATTTTTTTAGTTAGACAAATACAAAACAATAGTAACAAAAAAACATTTTTTTTTGGAAAAAGTAAAGCAAAAATTTTAAATAAAAATAATATTAAAACTACATTTAAAGATGTAGCAGGATGTAATGAAGCTAAAGAAGATGTTAAAGAATTAGTAGAATTTTTAAAAACACCTGAAAAATTTAAAAAATTAGGAGGTAAAATTCCTAAAGGAATTTTAATGATTGGTCCTCCAGGAACAGGTAAAACATTACTAGCAAAAGCTATAGCAGGAGAAGCACAAGTACCATTTTATAGTATTTCAGGATCAGATTTTGTAGAAATGTTTGTAGGAGTAGGAGCATCAAGAGTAAGAGATATGTTTTATCAAGCTAAAAAAAATTCTCCATGTATAATATTTATAGATGAAATAGATGCTGTAGGTAGACAAAGAGGTATAAATATAAGTGGGGGAAATGATGAAAGAGAACAAACACTAAATCAAATGTTAGTAGAAATGGATGGATTTGATAGTGATAGAGGAATTATAATAATAGCAGCCACAAATAGACCAGATATACTTGATCCAGCTCTTCTGCGTCCTGGAAGATTTGATAGAAGAGTAATAGTAGATCTTCCAGATATAGAAGGAAGAAAAAAAATAATAAAAATACATACAAAAAATATTCCATTAAATAAAAATGTTAATATTAAAGTAATAGCTCAAGGAACTCCAGGATTTTCTGGTGCTGATTTATTCAATTTAGTTAATGAAGCTACTTTAATTGCAGCAAAAAAAAATTTTAATCACGTATCTATGAATGAATTTGAAAAAGCTAGAGATAAAATTATAATGGGAGCAGAAAGAAAATCATTAATAATAAACGATTATCAAAAAGAATTAATTGCATATCATGAATGTGGACATACTATAGTTAGTCAATTAGTACCTGAACATGATCCTGTACATAAAGTAACTATTATACCTAGAGGAAAATCTTTAGGATCAACATTCTTTTTACCAGAAAATGATAATTTAAATATAAATAAAAAACAATTAGAAAGTAAAATATCTACATTATATGGAGGTAGATTAGCTGAAGAAATTATATACGGTAAAGAAAACATTTCTATAGGATCAAGTAATGATATTAAAATAGCTTCTAATATAGCAAGAAATATGGTTACAAAATGAGGTTTTTCAGACAAAGTAGGACCATTATCATGAAATAAAAATAATGAAAATATAATTAATGAAAATTATAAAAATATATTTTTTTCAAATTATATATCAAATTTAATAGATAAAGAAATAAAAAAAATAGTAAAAAAAAACTATTTACGTGCAAAAAAAATCCTTTTAAAAAATATTCATATATTACATAAAATGAAAAAAAAATTACTTAAATATGAAACTTTAAATAAAAAAGAAATTAAAAAAATAATTTTTTATAAAAAATTTAATCAAAAAAAATAAATAAATATTCGATAAAATAAAATTTTTATAAAAAATTATTTAAATTTGATAATTTCTCAAAAGGATAAATATGTATAAAATATTTTTAATAATATTTTTTATCGTTTGTACATTACTAATATCATTAATTATTTTTACTCCAAACAAAAACAATATTATAACATCACCACTTGATATTAACAATAATATTATTGCCACAAAAACTTTAAAAGATACATTAAATATTATAATTATAATATTTGCTATATTATTCTATTTAACATCCTTAATGTTAAATATAACTAGTCAAAAATTATAAGGTTATTAATAAAAAATACTGAAATATTTAATAAGTATTTCATAAAATAAATTTATTTACCGGGATGGTGAAATAGGTAAACACACTATCTTGAGGAGATAGCTTCTTTGAATTACGGGTTCGAATCCCGTTCCCGGTATTATTTACTATCAGTAATAAATTTCAATATTTTACTTCCCTAATATATAATTAATCTAATAATAAAAATTTACATATTTATATTTAAATTTTAGTAAAAAATTTAAATTTAACTTTTAAAATAAACTTCTAAATTAATATATTAAAAATTTTTTATATATTTAAAAAATATATAATATTTTATTTTATAAATTTAATTGAGGCAGCTAGAATGAATAAAGAAATTTTAGCAGTTGCAGAAGCTGTATCAAATGAAAAATCTTTATCAAAAAAAATAATATTTAAAACATTAAAAAAATCATTAATTATAGCAATAAAAAAAAAATATAACCAAAAAATAGATATTAAAATAAATATTAATTATAAAAATGGTTCTTTTAAAATATATAGAAGATGATTAGTAGTAAAAAAAATCAAAAAACCATATAAAGAAATTACATTTAAAAAAGCCATTTATAAAAATAAAAATATTAAAATAGGAGATTTTATAAAAAATAAAATAAGAATAGAAAATTTTGATAGAATAACTACACAAACAGTAAAAAAAATAATAATACAAAAAATACGTAAAATAAAAAAAATTATTACATTTAAAAAAATAATAAAAAAAAAAAATCATATTATTATAGGATATGTAAAAAAAATAAACAAAAAATATATTTTAATTAATATTGGTTCAAATATTAAAGCAACACTACTTAAAAAAGATATGATTAAAAAAGATAATTTTAAAATTGGAAATAAAATTAAAGGAATAATATATAATATTAAAAAAAAAAAAAACAAATATAAAATATATATTACAAGAATAAAAAAAATAATGCTAAAAAAATTACTTAAAAAAAATATACCTGAAATAAATAAAAAAATTATAGAAATAAAATCTATATCAAGAAAACCAGGATTAAGAGCAAAAGTAGCAGTAAATACAAAAAATAAATATATTGATCCAATAGGAGCATGTATAGGATTAAAAGGATCAAGAATAAAATCTATATCTAATGAATTATCAGGAGAAAAAATAGATATTATATTATGAAATAATGATCCTAAAAAATTTGTCATTAATTCTTTATTACCTGCTAAAATAGAAAATATTAAAATAAATAAAAAAAAAAAAGTTATGGATATAAATGTAAAAATTAAAAATTTAGCTAAAACTATAGGTAAAAATGGATTAAATATAAAACTAGCATCTAAATTAACAGGATGAAATTTAAATATAATTACTATAAAAAACTAATAGTAATTTAACTAAAAAATTAAAATAAAAATTAAATCATATGTTTAAAAAAATAAAAAAAAATAAATACAAAAAAAAATATAAATTTGATATAAAAAAAAAAACTAATAACTTCAGAAAAAAAAAAAATAATAAAAAAAAATATATTTTTAAAAAAAAAATAAACAAAAAAAAAAAAATAAAAAAAATAAATAAAAAAAAAAATACTATAAAAAATATAAACAACAAAAAAACTAAAAAAAAAAAAAATATAAATAAAAAAAATATATTACTTAATAAAAGTAATAATAAAAAAATTAAAATATATAAAAGACCACCTATTGTATCTATAATGGGACATGTAAATCATGGTAAAACATCTTTAATAGATTTTATTAGATCAACAAAAATAGTAGAAAAAGAAGAAGGTAATATAACTCAATATATAAACGCATATTATATAAATAATAAATGAGGTAAAACAACTTTATTAGATACACCTGGACATTCTGTATTCACTAATATGAGATATAGAGGTATTAATATAGCAGATTTAATTCTATTAATAATATCTATTGATGATGGAATAATGCCACAAACAATAGAAATAATTAAATACTCACAAAAATATAATATTCCTATAATAATAGGTTTGTCAAAAATAGATAAAAAACACTATTTAAATAATATTAATACAATTAAAAAAAAAATCAGTAAATATAATATATATCCTAAAGAATGAGGAGGAAAAAATATATTTATAAATTTTTCAGTAAAAAAAAATAAAGGAATTAAAAACATATTTAAAGCCATTAAAAAAGAAAGTAAAAAAATAAATTTAAATACTAATCTTAATGAACTTGCATCTGGTTATATAATAGAATCAAGTTTAGATAAAAACAAAGGTATTATAACAAATATAATAATAAAAAATGGAAAATTAAAAATAGGAGATATAATTATTTCTGAAAAAAATTTTGGTAAAATTAAATTAATTTACAATGATAAAAATGAAAATATTAAATATGCTTTACCATCAATGCCAATCAAAATATTAGGTTTATCAAGTATATCTTTACCTGGAAAAAAATTTATTGTACTAAAAAATAAAAAAGAAATAAAAAAAAAAATCAAAAAAATAAACAAAAAATTAATATTAAAAACAAAAAAAAAAAAAAATAAGAACATATTTTTACAAACATTAAAAAATAATAAAAAAATTAATTTTATACTTAAAACTGATGTATACGGATCATTAGATACTATAAAAAAATCAACAAAAAAAATATTTAGTAATAAAATTAATTTTATTTATTCTAATATAGGAGATATAAATAAAAACGATTTAAAATTATCTCTCACAAGTAAATCTATAATTCTAGCTTTTAATGTAAAAACAAATAATATAATAAAAAAAAAAATTAATAAATATAATATTAAAATATATTTTTTCAATATTATTTATAAACTTATAAAAAAAATTAAAAAAATTATAAAAAAAAAAAATAAACTTTTTAAAACAATTAAAGGTAAAGCAAAAGTAAAAAATATCTTTAATATTTCTAAATCTAATATAATAATTGGATGTATAGTAATAAAAGGAGAAATCAAAATTAATGAACCTATTAAAATAATAAGAAATAATTCTGTTATATACAAAGGTAAAATTAAATCTTTAAAAAGATTTAAAAAAAATGTTCAAAAAATTAAAAAAGGTATAGAATGTGGAATACATATTAAAAATTTTAATAAAATTAAAATAGGAGATATTATTGAATCTATAAATACAAAAAATAATTTAATTAAACATGAAAATTAATATAAAATATAACAAAACAAACGCAATAATAAAAAAATATATTATTCAAATAATAATAAAAAAATATAATCCTATTATAGGAAAAAAAAATATTTTAAATATTAATCATATTAAAATAACAAAAAATTTTTCTTACATATATATATATTTTTTTTTTATAAACAAAAAAAAAAACATTGTAATTAATAATATAATAAATTTTTTACAAAAATCTGAAAAATATATTATATATATATTAAAAAAAAAAACAAATATTAAATCAATATCTAAAATATTATTTAAATATGATAATTATAATATAAAAAAAAATAAAATATTAAAAAAAATAAATTTAGCTAAAAAAATATCTAATATATTTTAATATTCAATAAAACTAATAATCAATTATTAAAGGAAAAAAATGAAAAAAATAGTACTTATAAGACATGGTGAAAGTATATGAAATCAAAAAAATATCTTTACAGGATGAACAGATGTAAAACTATCTAAAAAAGGAATTAAAGAAGCTAAAAATGCTGGTATATTATTAAAAAAAAATAATTTTACTTTTAATTATGCATATACTTCATTTTTAAAAAGAGCAATTCATACATTATGAAAAATATTATATGAATTAGATTTAATGTGAATAACGACAAAAAAAACTTGAAAATTAAATGAAAGACATTACGGTAATTTACAAGGATTAAATAAAGACAAAATATCTAAAAAATATGGTAAAAAAAAAGTTTTAAAATGAAGAAGAAGTTATACTACTAAACCACCTCAAATTAATTTAAAAAATAAAAAATTTCCTGGAAATGAAATAAAATATAAAAAATTAAAAAAACAAGAAATACCTTTAGGAGAAAGTTTATTAGATACATACAATAGAGTAATACCATATTGAAAAAATAAAATTTTACCAAAAATAAATCAAAATTTATCAATAATAATAGTAGCACATGGTAATTCATTAAGAGCATTAGTTAAATATTTAGATAAAATATCAGATAAAGATATTATAGAATTAAATATACCTACTGGAATACCATTAATTTATGAATTTAAAGATAATTTAGAAGTAAAAAATAAATTCTATCTTAAATAAAAATATGGCCCCTATTGGATTCGAACCAATGACCAAGCGATTATGAGTCGCCTGCTCTGCCTCTGAGCTAAAGGGCCAATTTATTAAATAATATTAACAAAAAAATAACTTTTATTCAATAAAATAAAAATTATTTTTGATACTTCATAACTTTAACCATAGCAGGTCTTAATAATCTATTATTTAAAATATAACCATCTTGTAAAATTTCTACTATAATATTATTTTCTTTAATATTATTAGTTTCTATAACAGAAACAGCTTGATAAAAATTAGGATCAAATTCAATATTAATTTTATTAATAATTGAAATACCAAAATTTTTTATTACAGATAAAAAATTTTTTAAAGTTAATTTTATTCCTTCATATGTAATTTTATTATCTAAATTTTTATTTTTACTAACTTTTAAAGCATTTTTTAAATTATCTATAACAGGTAAAATATTTTTAATAAATTTTTCTAAGGAATATTTATATATATTTTCAATATTTAATTGATTACGTTTATGTATATTCTCTATATCAGCTCTAAAACGTAAATTTAAATTTTCAATATCTTCTTTAAATTTTAATAAATTATTTTCTAATTTTTTAATAATTTTATTTTTATAAGACAATTTTTTTTTATATTTATTAATTTTATTTTTCAACTTTAATAAAATATCATAATATTTTTTACTACAATTATTTTTTTTATATAAATTATCTTCCTGATAAAAATTTTTATCTATCATATAAATCTCCAAATACCAAATAAATAATATATATAATATACTAATAACTAATTATATATCACAAAACAAATTTATTTTAAAATATTAAATTTAAAAATATAATATATTTAAATATAAAATATGAATAAAATAATTATTAATAACAAAAAAATAAAAAAATATTTTACAGTAATAAAAAAATATAAAGCTGGAATAATTTTAAATGGATGAGAAGTACAAGCAATAAAATATAAAAATATTAATATAAATAACAGTTATATTAAAATAGAAAAAAATAAAATACCTTATTTAATAGGAGTAAAAATAAAATCAATACAAAAAAATAGTAAAAATAAAAACAGAAAAATTAAAATTTTACTTAAAAAAACAGAAATAAATTTAATATATAATAAAATTAAATTTAAAAAATATACATTAATACTAATATCTTTAATAATAGAAAAACCATGATATAAAATTATTATAGGTTTATCAAAAGGAAAAAAAAAATACGATAAAAGAAAATATATTAAAGAAAAAGAATTTAAAAAAACAAATAGAAACATTGATTTATAAATATTTAAAATATATAATAATTATAGGGACTGTTTTGGATTTGACAAAATATACAAGTTTTAATGTGCATGTCGAGGTACGGTAGGCCGCGTAAAAAACCGTAAATTTTAGTCGCAAAAAACAATAATTACGCTTTAGCAGCTTAAAAAACTGTAGAGCCATTTTTTATAAAAATTTTTCTCTTTTATTTTATAAAAAATGTTCTTAAAAAGAGTAATTTTATAGAAGTTTACGTCTATAAAATCTTTAAAAAGGTAAACTAATTAATTATTTATTTTTTTTATTTTAAATAATTAATGAATAAAAAATAAAATAAACATGTAGACCAAAAAAATAAGTTATTTTGGACGCGGGTTCGAATCCCGCCAGTTCCATATAAATATTTTATAAAGGTGATTAGCTCAGTGGTAGAGTGTCTCTTTTACAAGGAGAAGGTCAATGGTTCAATTCCATTATCACCTATAATTTCTTAAATAAAAAATTAAATATATTTTTTTTATAAATTAAATCCAATAAAGAAATATTTATTTCTTCATAAGTTAAATTAGACGTTTTAATAATTCTTTCTAAAATATTTTTATAAAATATTTTCTTATTAATATTAGAAAAATTATTTTTTATTAAATTAGTTAATTTATTAATACGATAATTTAATAAAAAATTATCATTAGGAACATCAATTTTATTTATTTTTGATTTTATATATTTTTCTAAAAAATAAAGAAATTTTTTATTTCTTCAGTTTAAAAATAAAATAGTTTTACCAAATTTACCAGCTCTACCAGTTCTACCTATACGGTGTATATAAGATTCAATATCAGTAGGTAAATCATAATTAATTACTAAATCAATATTTTCAATATCTAAACCTCTAGATGCTACATCAGTAGCCACTAAAATAGATATTTTAAGTCTTTTTAAATCATATAATATTTTTTCCCTTAATTTTTGATCCATATCACCATTAAATGCAGAACATGAATAACCTTTTTTTTCTATAAAATTAGATAATTTAATTGTATAAATTTTAGTACTAACAAATATAATTACATTAAGATATTTTTCAATTTCTAAAAATTTCATTAAAATATCCAATTTATTTTTACTAGAATTAACTAAACAATAATATTGTTTAATATTTACTGGTAAAATATCATTTTTAGAAACATTTAATATTATTTCTTTAGGATTAAACATAAATCTATTAATTATTTTTTTAATAGGTAATGGCATAGTAGCAGAAAATAAAGAAGTTTGATGTTTAATTTTTATACATGAAATAATATATTCAACATCTTTAATAAAACCCATACGTAACATTTCATCAGCTTCATCAATAACTAAAAATTTAACAAAAGAAATATTTATCATATTTTTTTTTATTAAATCTAATAATCTACCTGGAGTAGCAACAACAATATGTGGTTTTCTTTTTAAAGCTATAAATTGAATATTATATTTTTGTCCACCATATAATGATATTATTTTAATATTTTTATCGTATTTAGCAAATACTTTAAATGAATCAGTAATTTGAATATTTAATTCTCTAGTAGGTACTAATATTAAAACTTGAATATTAATAAAACTAATATTAATATTATTTAATATTGGCAAAATAAAAGCAGCAGTTTTACCACTACCTGTTTTTGCTATACCTAAAACATCAAAACCCTTTAATAAATAAGGTATACATTTAAACTGAATATCAGTAGGTTTTTTATAACCTAATTTATATATTACATTCAATAATTTTTTTTTTAACTTAAAATTATTAAAATTATAATATTTTTTATTAATACCAATCATTAAAATTCTCTATAAATATAATATTTAAATAAATTAATTTAATTTTAAATCTTTAATACCTAATTTAATTTTACCATTACTACTAATATTTAAAACTTTGACATAAATATTTTGTCCAATTTTAAAAAAATTATGTATATTTTTATTTCTATCAATAAAAATATTAGAAATATGTACTAAACCTTCCTTACCATTTAAAAAAGAAACAAATATACCAAAATTAACTATTTTAACAATCTTACCTAAATAAACATATCCTAATTTTATTTCTTCAGTAATTTTTTTAATTTTATTAATCAAATCTTTAACATTCTTATTATTATAAGATACAATATTTATAATACCATTATTGTCTATTTCTATAGAACAATTATATTTATCAGTTAAATATTTAATTACCGAACCACCTTTACCAATAACATCTTTAATTTTATTAACTTTAATTCTAAATTTATATATTATAGGAGCAAAAATAGATAAATATTTTCTAGAATTACTAATTATTGAATTCATTTTATCTAAAATAAATAACCTAGATTGTTTAGCTTTCTTTAATGAAAAATAAATACTATCACAATTTATTCCTTTTATTTTCATATCCATTTGTAAAGCAGTAATACCATTTAAAGTACCTATAACTTTAAAATCCATATCACCTAATCTATCTTCATCACCAATAATATCAGATAAAACAATATCTTTATCTTTATTTCTTATTAAACCCATAGCTATACCAGCTACATGACAATTAATAGGTACACCAGCATCCATCAAAGCTAATGAAGCACCACATACTGAAGCCATAGAAGAAGATCCATTAGACTCTAAAATATCAGACACAATTCTAATTGTGTAAGGAAATTTATTTATATCAGGTAATACATTTATTATACCTTTTTTAGCTAAATAACCATGACCTATTTCTCTACGTTTTAAAATACCTATATTACCAATTTCTCCTACAGAATAAGGAGGAAAATTATAATGAAAAATAAATCTATCTATACGTTCACCACCTAAAATATCATCAAAATTTTGAGCATCTTTGGAAGTACCTAAAGTAACTGTTACTAAAGCTTGAGTTTCACCTCTAGTAAAAAGCGATGAACCATGAACTCTTTTAGGTAAAAAACCTATTTTAATATCTATATCCCTTATATCATCAATATTACGATTATCTATACGTTTATTATATTTTAATAACTTATCAATAATAATTTTTCTTTCTATATATAATAATCTATTTAAAATTAAAAAACTATTAATTTTATATTTTTCATCTAAATTTAAAAACAAATTTTCTTTAATAATATTTAAATTATTTTCTCTATCTTGTTTACTTAAATTAGAATAATATACTTTTTTAAAATTACTAAAACAATAATTATCAATATAATCAATACAATGATTAGAAAGAGAATCTTTTAAATAACTTAAATCATCATCTAAATTTTTAATATTTATTTGACTAGAAAAATTATTAATACTATTAATTAAATTCAAATAATTATTAAAACCAAAATAAATACCATCCATTATTTCTTCTTCACTTAAATTTTTAGAAGAAGCATCAATCATAAAAATTCCATTTTTATTACCAGCAATAACTAAATTTAATTTACTTAAATTTATTTCGGATAAACTAGGATTTAATATATAACTATTATTTATATACCCTATTCTAGCTACACCTATAGGTTCTAAATGAGATATTCCAGATATGCTTAAAGCAGCAGAAGTACCAATAATAGAAATAATATCAGTACTTATCTGTGGATTAACAGATATAACATTAATAACAATCTGAATATCATTAAAAAAATTTTTATCAAATAAAGGACGTATAGATCTATCAATTAATCTAGAAGTAATAATTTCTATATCACTAGATCTTCCTTCTCTTCTAAAAAAACTTCCAGGAATTTTACCAACAGAATAAAATTTTTCTTGATAATAAACACTTAAAGGTAAAAAATTATTTTCTAAATTAACTTTATTATTAAAAACTACAGTAACTATTACAACAGTATCATCCATACTAGCAATTACAGAAGAAGTAGATTGACGAGCTATAAAACCTGTTTCTAATTTTATTAAATTTCTTCCATATTTAAATTTTAAAATATCATATTTTAACAAAACTATTTTCCTTTAATTTAAATATAAACATTAATTAACTCAAAAATAATAAATATATTAATAACGTAAATTTAATTTTTTAATTAAAAAATAATATTGATTTAAATCACACGACTTAATATATTTTAACATACGACGACGACGAAAAATTAATTTTAATAATCCTCTTTTATTATGAAAATCTTTTTTATAAATTAAAATATGTTTTTGTAATTTAATGATACGATAAGTAATAAATACTACTTGCATAAAACAAGAACCAAAATTTTTAAATTTTAATTCTAAACTATTAATTCATTTATTTCTATTACTTAAATCATTTAACATACTAACTCCATATAAATATATTATAAATAAAATACCAAAGTCTCTTTAAAAGAGACTTTGATATTTTAAAAAATAAAATTTTAAAATAAATTTATTTTAATAAATAAATTTACTTTACATCATTCCTCCACCCATACCATTCATTCCACCATTCATATTTGGATGATTAGAACTAATATCTGATTTTTCATCTTTTGGTAAATCTGTAATCATACATTCTGTAGTAACCATTAAGCCAGCTACAGAAGCAGCATATTGTAAAGCTGAACGAGTAACTTTAGTAGGATCTAAAATACCCATTTCAATCATATCTCCATATTTTTCAGTAGCAGCATTATAACCATAATTACCACTACCAGCTTTTACATTATTAGCAACTACGGAAGGTTCATCACCAGTATTAGAAACTATCTGACGTAAAGGAGATTCCATAGATTTTAATGCTACTCTAATACCAACATTCTGATCTTCATTTTGAGCAGTTAAATTATTTAATCTTTCAGCTACTCTAACTAAAGCAACTCCACCACCTGCTACAACACCTTCTTCTACTGCAGCTCTAGTAGCATGTAACGCATCTTCAACTCTAGCTTTTTTTTCTTTCATTTCTACTTCAGTAGCAGCACCAACTTTAAGTACTGCAACACCACCAGCTAATTTAGCAACTCTTTCTTGTAATTTTTCTTTATCATAATCAGAAGTAGCTTCTTCAATTTGCTGACGTATATGAGAAACTCTATTAGATATTTCTTTTTGACAACCTGAACCATCAATAATAGTAGTATTATCTTTATTAATAATAACTTTTTTAGCACTACCTAAATCATTTAAAATTACTTTATCTAATTCCATTCCTACTTCTTCTGATATTACTTTACCATCTGTTAATATAGCTATATCTTGTAACATTTCCTTACGACGATCCCCAAAACCAGGAGATTTAACAGCAGCTACTTTAACAATACCTCTCATATTATTTACTACTAAAGTAGCTAAAGCTTCACCCTCTACATCTTCAGCTATAACTAATAAAGGTTTATTAGACTTAGCAACTGATTCTAATATAGATAACATTTCACGAATATTAGAAATTTTTTTCTCTACTAATAAAATAAAAGGATTATCTAATTCTACAACACCAGATTCAGTTTTATTAATAAAATAAGGTGATAAATAACCTCTATCAAATTGCATACCTTCTACAACATCTAACTCATCTTGTAAACCAGTACCTTCTTCAACTGTAATAACTCCTTCTTTACCAACTTTTTCCATTGCCTGAGCTATTAAAGCTCCAACATTTTCATCTGCATTAGCAGAAATAGTTCCTACTTGAGCAATAGATTTAGAATCAGAACAAGGTACAGAAATTTTTTTAAGTTCTATAACAGCTGCATTTACAGCTTTATCTATACCACGTTTTAAATCCATAGGATTCATGCCAGCAGCAACAGCTTTTAAACCTTCATTAACTATTGATTGAGCTAAAACAGTAGCAGTAGTAGTACCATCACCAGCAACATCATTAGATTTAGAAGCTACTTCCTTAACCATTTGAGCTCCCATATTTTCAAATTTATCTTCTAACTCTATTTCTCTAGCTACTGCAACTCCATCTTTAGTAATAGCAGGTGCACCAAATGATTTATCTAAAACTACATTACGACCTTTAGGACCTAAAGTAACTCTTACTGCATCCGCTAAAATATTAACTCCGCGCAAAATCTTTGATCTTGCATCATTACCAAATTTTACGTCTTTAGCTGCCATAATTTATTTCCTTTAATTTTTAAAAATTTTAAATTTTACTTAAAAAAATTGATAAACAATTATTCAACAATAGCTAATACATCACTTTCAGACATAATTAAAACTTCTTTATTATCTAATTTTTCTGTTTTAACACTATAACCATCATTAAAAATAACAATATCACCAACTTTTATATCAAGTGGTTTTACTACTCCATTATCAAGTATACGACCTTTACCAACAGCTAATACTTTACCACGAGTAGATTTACCAGCTGCTGATCCAGTTAAAACTATACCTCCTGAAGATTTAGATTCATTATCTTTACGTTTGACTATAATACGATCATGTAATGGACGAATTTTCATTGATATTCTCCTATGTAATAACTATTTTATTATTATAATACATTAATTTAATATAATAAATTACTCAATAATATATATATTAATAAGATTTAAAAAAATAATTTCAATATAATATTATATTTATTTGACATAAATAATCATATTAAATATAATTAAAAGACATTTAATCTAATTTATATTAAAATGAAATTAAAATATAAAGATGTTATATTATTAACATGTAATGTTCCAAATAAAAAAGTTTTAAACAACATTAAAAATATTCTTTTTAAAAAAAAACTTGTGTCATGTATAAATATAATAAATAAAATAGTTTCTTTTTATTATTGAGAAAAAAAAATAAAAAAAAGTGTAGAAATTAAAGTAATATTTAAAAGTTTTAATTTCTTAAAAAAAAAAATTATCAAAATTATAGAAAAAATACATCCATATAAAATTCCAGAAATCATTACATTTAAAATAAATAAAATCAATAAAAAATATTTCAATTGAATGTTAAAAACAATTAATAAATAATTAATTAAAGCCCAGATAGCTCAGTAGGTAGAGCAGAGGACTGAAAATCCTCGTGTCGGCGGTTCGATTCCGCCTCTGGGCAAATTTTAAAGTATTAATTTTCTTATCTTAAAAATTTTGAATTACTTTTTTTCAATAAACATTTAATTTTTTTAATTTTATCCATTTTTAAAACATCATAAGCTAATTTCTTAGCATCAAGTAAGAAAAAATTGCGAATATTATATTTAATTTTAGGTATAAAATTAGAACTCATACTTAATTCATCTAAACCTAATCCTAATAATAACATTGTTACTTTATCATCAGAAGCTAATTCTCCACACATACCAACCTTTTTATTTTTTTTATGTATAGCATCAATAGAATATTTAATCAAACGTAACACAGAAGGAGATAATGTTTCATAAAGATAAGAAACCATAGAATTATTTCTATCTACTGCCAAAGTATATTGAGTTAAATCATTAGTACCTATACTAAAAAAATCTAATTCATTAGCTAAATATTTAGAAATCATAGCAGCAGCTGGAGTTTCTATCATCGCTCCTATTTGAATATTTTTATTAAAATTTATTTTTTTATTTTTTAATTCATATTTAACTTTATTAAATTCTTTTTTTAAAAAATATACTTCTTCCAAAGAAATAATCATAGGAAACATAATACGTACATTACCATAAACAGAAGATCTTAATATAGCTCTTAATTGACTACGTAATATATTTTTATTATTAACATATATTCTAATAGATCTTAATCCTAAAAAAGGAGTTTCTTCTTTAGGAAAATTCATATAAGGTAAAAATTTATCACCACCTAAATCTAAAGTACGTATAGTAACAATTTTACCATTCATAAATTCAACAATTTTTTTATAAGAAAAAAATTGTTCTTCCTCAGAAGGAAATGAATTTCTATCCATAAATAAAAATTCCGTACGATATAAACCTATACCTTCAGCACCATTTTTTAAAATATTATTTATATCCTTATCACTACCTATATTAGCAAATAATTTTATTTTATGACCATCTAAAGTTTCAGTATTTAATTTACTTAATTTAATTAATTGTTTTTTTTTATATAAAAATGATTTATTTTTTTTTTTAAATTTATCAATAATATTTTTATTAGGATTTACATAAATATTATTTTTAAAACTATCTATAATAATATAATCATTATTATAAATTAATTTAGTAACATTTTTAACTTTAATACATCCTGGTAATTCTAAAGATTTAGCTATTATTGATGTATGCGAATTTATACTACCTAATTCTGTAATAAAACCAACAATTTTATTTAAATTAAATTGTATAATCTGAGAAGGAGATAAATCTTTAGAAACTATAATAATATTTTCTTTTTTATCTAAAAAATTATAATCAAATATATTAATATTTTTTAAATTATATATTAATCTTTTACCTATATCTAAAAAATCATTTATTCTTTCTTTAATATAAGAATTATTTACTTTACTAATAGTATCTATTTGTTTTTTGATGATTTTATCTATAGAAAATTCAGCAGATATCAATTCATTTTTTATTAATGAAATTATATCATTAATAAAATTTTCATCTTCTAATAAAATAATATATCCATCAAACAATAATTTTTTATCTTCATCTAATAAATTAGATTGTATTTTTTTAAATTGTTTAATAGTTTTTTTATGAGCTTTTAAAAAATTAGAGATTTCAAAATCTATATCACTAATATTTATTTTATTTTTATTAATATTCAAAATTTCTTCATTCAATAAAAAAGCATTACCACAAGCATAACCTGATGATACTACTGTACCTTTCATAATCATAAATATACCTTAATACTAACTTTAAATTAATTATTTAAATTATTTTAAAACTATATTTAAAATAAATTATTCCTTAAACGATTTTAATAAATTAACTAGATTATTTAAAGCATTTAATTCATCTTTACCATCTATTATAATAGTAATTGTATCATTACAAGAAATACCTAAAGTTTGTATTTCAAATAATTTCTTTGCGTCTATAATTTTATCTTTAAATTTTATTTTTATTTCTGAAGAAAATTTTCTTGCTTCTTTAACAAATTTAGTAGCAGGTCTTATATGAAAACCATTAATTAATTTTAAAACTACTTTTTTTTTAATCATTTTATACCTTTCAAATTCAATATTATAAAATTTAATATTTTATAAAAATAAATTTAATACAAATTTATAAAAATTAACTTTACGTAATACAAAATATATTTTAACATATATAAAAATATTAATTTGAATTTTGTTATAAAAGTTAAATAATTATTAACAATTATTAATAAATTTTAAATTCTATTAAATATTAAATAATAATATTTTATAAAATAATTATAAAGGACTAAAATGAAAAAAATATTAATTACTATATTAATTACCACATTTTTAATTAATACAAATTTTGCTCAAAAAAAAAATAGTATAGATTATGAAATGTATATAGGTAATAAAATTGGATGATCACAATATAATGATTTAGAAAAAATAAACAATAAATTTAATAATTTTTATAAATTTAATTATATAAAAGGAAAAGGATTTTTTATAGGTTATAAAAATAATAAATATATATCTTTTGAATTAGGATATGATTGATTAGGTAAATTAATAGAAAATAAAAAATTTACTAATAATTTTTTTGATTCTCAAGGCATAAATCTATCAAGTAAAATTAATTTACCTATAAATAAAAAAATAGATATATATACAAAAATAGGGAGTATTATAACTAAATCAATATATAATGAAAAAAATAAAATTAAAAAAAAAGAAATAAATTATTCTGATATTAGATTATCTCCATTATTTTCTATAGGTATAGAATATAAAATTAATTCCAAGTTAATATCTAGATTAGATTATCAAATAATACCTAATATAGGTAATAAATTTTTCTTAAAAGAAGAACCAAATAATAATTTTTTAAATTTTAGTTTTATATATAAATATAAAAAAAATAATATTAGACAATATAATAAAAAACGTATTTTAAATATAAAATTTAATAAAAAAAAAAATAATAATTTTTACTTAAATAAAATTTTAAATAAAATTGTATTTTTAAATAAAAATATATATAAAATTAAAATAACAAATTATTATTTACCAAATACTAAAATAAATAATATTAAATTAATTTATAATTATATAAATAATGTAGAAAAATATTTTTTAAATAAAGGTATAAATAATACTAAGATAGATAAAAAAATATTTAATTTGAATAAAATTAACAGTATAAAAGAAAAAGAAATAAGGGAATATATAAATAATATATTTATTAAAATTAAAATTTCAAGATAAACATAATAAAGCAGATAATTTTTTTTAAAAAAAATTTTATCTGCTATAAATTAAATTTATTAAAAGAATTAAATATTTTAATAAAAAATCATTTATTAGCTTTAAAATTAGATAATAGTAAATTTATTTTAATATTTAATTTAATATTAACTAAAGAAAACCATAATTTTATTTTTTTACGATTATATTTTAAATTATTTATTATATTACTATAATTACTAATTTTTAAATCTTTTATTTTATGTAAATTTTTATATATACTTTTAATATTACCTATTTTCTTAATTAAAAAAATAGCTTTTTTAATACCTATTCCTTTTATACCAGGAATATTATCTGATTTATCACCACATAAAACTAAAAAATCTTTAATTAAATTAGGATAAATACCATATTTTTTGAAAATAAATTTAGGATCTAAAATATTTTTATAAGAAATGAATAAATAGACATTATTATTTACTAATTGTAGAAAATCTTTATCATAAGATAATATATATATCAAATATTTTTTTTTAAAAAATAATTTTTTTATTTTAAATATTAAACTTCCTATAACATCATCACCTTCAACATTAGGTAAACAAAAAAAATTAATATTCAACACTTTCAAAAACTTTTTAATATTTAAAATATATAAAATTAATTCTTTAGAAATCTTTTTACGATTAGATTTATATTTTTTATAAATCTTTTTTCTAAAGTTATTTCTATCATAATCAAAAATAAATATTAAATAATTTGGTTTACAAAATTTATATTTACTAAAAATCATATTCCAAAATATTAAAAATGATTTTTTAAAATTTATTTTTTTTTTTTTATAATTTACTATATAAAAAGATTTATAAGCATATAATGTCGCATCTATTAAAAAAAATATATTGCGCATAATAA